>JAFXMJ010000296.1 GCA_017530465.1 Bacteroidales bacterium | reverse complement strand
TTTTTCGATGTTGAAATCAAACACATCCGTATCGAAACCTTCATTATCTTTTTGTTCTATCAAGTACATAATGCCATTTTCAATATACAGAACGAAAGAATAGCAATCAATTGCTTTTTTAATTGTTTTTGCGAAGACACCAATGTCATTTATGTTGCAATTTTGGATTGCTTCGGCAGTGTCGGCATATTATTGTAAGCGGTTAATAATCTTCTGCAAGTATCCTTGCGATTTGAATCCGGTGTGCTATTGCCGCCACGTCACTTTTAAGATGTTCGGATATTGAAAAATCTTCTCCGTTGAAATCAAATGAAGCCGTTGTGTGGGGAAATATCAGACGGATGTAGCCGTCGCTAAAACACATTATGAAATTTTTTTTCAGGTAGCCCGCCATTACGGTTGTGATGGTGAGTACGCGCTGCATATCACTTTTTTCAAAATCTTTCATGGTTTCACCGTATATGCCGTCGTCGTATTTGGCGGGTTTTTGCTGGTGCTTGATATTGCCGTGCGCCACCAGTATATTGTCGGCAAATGGCTCTGCCATTGCCATTTGCATATATACGCCAGTAAACGTTGTTATGGTTTCGGTTTCTTTCCTGCTTATAATTTTTTCGTATGTCAGCTTAAATTCCATTGTGTTAATTACTTGGTCTTTTACGCTGATTTCAATTTCGTCTTCGGTGTCCGCGCTGCACGGCTGTTCAGATTCTATGTTTAGCATCGACGTCCACGGCATCGGTGTTTGGACTTCGTCAAGGATTGTTACATTGCTAAGCGGTTTGAGAGCCTCTTTGAGTATTTCGCTGTATTTGCCGCTAAATGTGGCCAATATTAATATGTGGATGATTGGGAAATACATTATGCCGCAGCATGGTATGGCGTACAAAGCGTCGTCGTGTAAATGCCAAGCTTTTATGGCTATATACGCCGCCCATGCAAACAACCCAATTCCCAATGCCCACGACAAGATTTTTTTGATAGCAACCGAGTTGATTTTGCGCTTGTTGTTGCCGATATATTTAAGGAGGTTGACTTGCGCGATTATTTCTTTTCTTGTATCGATGAAATTGACGTCTAATGGTTCCGAATCCGCATGAGCGATCTTTTGAGGTTCGGGTTCAGCCTCTGGCTCGGGTTCGCGTTGCGGCTCAGGTTCAATTTTCGGTTCGGATTTGATTGTGGGTTCAGGTTCTTTTTTTGTTTCCGTTTTGGGGGCAATGGCGGTTGTTTGTTGGAATGTGTATTCGGGCGTTGTAGGCGTGGACGGCTCAGTGTCGGTAGCCTTGACGTAAGTATCGTCGGCAAGACGATGGGCGAGGGCGAGGCGTTTGGCAAGCACACCGATGTCTTCGCGGAGTTTGCGGGTCTGCAATATCGTGTACGAGAACGCCGAGAGGTCGTGCAATGTGGTGATTACCTCTATTTGACCTTCGCTAAAATATATGATGAATGGACATGCTTTTGTGTGGTCATACACATTGTCGGCTATGTGGCGGACGTATTGGAGGTCGCTGTTGCGGACGTCTGATTGGTTCTGAGCATAGATGCTGTATTTGGGCGATGGCTCGTACAGGTTGCAATGTATAGGAGGGCGTCTTGCGGGTATGCTGTCGCATACCACCATTATCTCGTTGGCGAGCGTCTGTCCGTTGTTGCAGCATGTGTATTCGCCGCAAAGAAGTGAAACTTTTTTCTTGTCTTTTCCTTTTTGCTGGTATTCATATATCTCAAATTCGTTTGTCAAAACCTTTGTGTCGCCTAATTTTATCATTGTGGCATCCTCATGCGATATGGCGGCGTCAGGATTCGGGAACGAAAGAAGCTTGCCCCATAGGAATCTTTTGGGCGCAAATCCGAATGACTTTATTTCGCTGATGGAATCCACCATTTTGCTGACTACTTGTTTGTATAAAGATGGGGAGACACCGCCGAGGATGATTAGCAGTAAGATAAATGCACCTTTCCCGATGAACACTATCTGTGTCGCTCCAATGCCAAAGTGCCTAAAAAGGGCTACTATGCCGATACATTCGGCTATGAGGAGCCCGATGACAATCAGCTGTCTGCCAATGATATCACCCCTGTGCTTGCGCAGGAAATCATCAACGTCAAAGTTGTCCAATGAAGTGGATTCGTTATTTGTCATTTTGTTGTTTGAGTGCTTTTTTTTGTATCGGTCAAAGGTAATAACTTTTTTTTCAACCCGCAAAATAAATTGCAACTAAAAAAGAGAGCCCGAAAGGAACTTTCGAACTCTCTCTAAAACCAAAAATTAACCTAAAACAAACTAATTAACCTAACAAAACTATGAAAATAAAAAATGATTATTTCCATATCAAATATTTAGTTTCCGTTGATTGGAAATATATTTTTTTGAGTTTCCAAAATGGAATGCGTTTCACAACGCATTCCAATACAAATAACAACCTAAAATCAAACTATTAACTCAAAAATTTTCCACATTCAAGTTTCTAATCAACATGAAATGCATTCTATCTTTATCTTGATGCAAAGGTAAGCGAAAGTTTTGTTACTTCCAAATTTTTTTCGAGTTTTTTTTGTGATTTTTTCATTTTTAACACTTGTTAAAAATTGCCCCTCTAAAATCTCCTTTTCTTGGGTGCTAAATCGTAGTTTTTTATTATTTTTGCGCTCTGTTAAACTATAAATTAAACACATACACAGCACAATGAAAAGATTATATATTTGGTTTCTGCTGATGGCGGTCTGCATTGCCGCCACGGCGCAGGAAAGCGATTTTTACAAGCAATTGGCGGCTCTGCCCGGCGTGAGCGACATCACCACTCTCAGCAGCCGCAATTACAAGGAGAAGTATCAACTCTTTATCACTCAGCAGCTTGTTCCCGGCAATCCAGCCGCCGGCACGTTCAAGCAGAGGGTGTTTGTCGGGCTCAAAGGCATCGACCGCCCCACGGTGATTGTCACCGAGGGTTACAGCGCGGATTACGCCAGCAGGCCCTATTTCAGCGAGGAGCTTTCGGAGCTTATGAACGCCAACATTGTCGTATGCGAGCACCGCTATTTCAGCCAGTCGGTGCCTGAGCCTTGCAATTGGGATTATATGACCATCAACAATGCCAATGCCGACCTCCACAACATTCGTCAGACTTTTGGCAAGGTGTTCAAGGGCAAATGGGTTTCCACCGGCATCTCCAAGGGCGGCAGCACTTGTACTTATTACCGCGCCGAATATCCAGGCGATGTGGATGCTTCGGTGGCATACGTCGCGCCGATAAGCCGCGCATTGGAGGACGGTCGCCACGAAAAATTCCTCAACAAAAAGGTCGGCACCAAGGAAGACCGCGAGAAGATGAAGGCTCTCCAAGCCGAATTGATGCGCCGCAAGCCCAAATTGGTGAATATGCTTGACACTTTCTGCACCAACCGCAATTACAAGTTCAATATCCCGATTGACCAGGTGTACGATTACGAGGTGTTGGAGCTTGAATTTTCGTTGTGGCAGTGGGGCAGGCCGTTGAGCATTGCGCCTAAGAATTACGACAGCGATGTCAAGTGGTTCCAATTTTTGGTTGATGAGGTAGGCCCCGACTATTTCACCTGTCCTAATGCTTACTTGCCGTTTTATTATCAGGCGGAGCGCGAATTTGGATATTACGGCTACGA
>JAFXMJ010000295.1 GCA_017530465.1 Bacteroidales bacterium | reverse complement strand
TCCAAAAAAATGGCCTCAAACGCAAGGAACTTGTAGATTTCTTATTGGGCGTTTGGGTGGCGGGCAACGTGAAGCAACTTTCGGCACAGGAAAAAGCACAATTTCCTAACTTAGTTTTCTTGCCGGAATATGAATAAACTTGCACTGACATATAACCCGAACCATATCTTTGTTGATACCAACGTTCTTGTTGGCGGATACAGCGACGATGTACGCTTTCAAAAGGACAGTCAGTGTCTGCACTATTTGTATTCCATTGTTGGCAAGCGGCTTTATATTTCGTCTCTAAGCGTGGCGCAACTAATAGCCATCTTTCAGAAAAAGAAAAGCAATGAGGACATTATGCGCATTGTCAAGGAATTACAGCATCGTTTCAATATCATCGACTTTACGACGAAAGATATTGATGTCGCCCTTGTTGCTAACGGTGCTGACATTGAAGACAACATACAATTTGTGTTGGCGAAAAAGCAAAAATGCTACATCATCGTAACCAACAACTACAAGGATTATCGTTTTTTGCAAGGCATACAAGTTCTCCGTCCCGCAAAAATCAGGAAGATTTCACAGTGAAACAGGACGCACCGAGCCCAAAGTTTCCACCTTTTACCGCATTGCCGCTGCATTAGGACTTAATGTACAACTCACGCCGGCGATTTAAGAAGCGAAAATACCTTGTCAAATACGACTGAATATCAGTGGTTTGGCAAGGTGTTTTTAAAACAAACTGCATACAAAAAAAAAATTTTATTTGACAGTTATTTGATAACAACTAACAAATTTGACATAAATCTCTGATAATCAAATCATTTTTATTTGACGGCTATTTGATAACTATACATTATCCCAATAAAAAAAATCCCGTCCGAAAGTCTCATATCTCACTTCCGGACGGGATTTATAATTCAATTAGAGTATCCTCTTACAGCCACTTAACCAATGCGAAGTCGGTTCTGTGGACGAGGTTCTTGTTGGTCGGGAAGAGGCGGAAACCGTAGTTGAAGTTGCCCGGCTTAACGGGACGGAGTTCTACGGAGTAGTGTGCGAAACGTCCCTCCACCTTCTGCAAGGTCAACGGAGCCTTGGAGAGCAACTTGGAACCGCCGTTGCTGAGTTCGGTCATCACCATCTCAACACCGAGGTCGTCTGCGCTGAGGCCGCCGAGGTCGAGAACCACCTCGCCAAAGTACTCCTCGCCCATATAGAGCGCGTCCTTGACGATTTCGTGGAAGTTGATTTTCTCAACCTTGATGTTCTCCCAATGCTGTACCACCTTGTACTTCCAAGCGGCGAGTTGACGGGCAACCTCGTAGTTGTTGGCGTTGACTTCTGCGCCCGTTACAGCCAACTTGTTGTAGTAACGCTCGTAGTAGTCGTCGAGTTGACGCTTCATAGTGAAATTGGGCGCGATGTGACCGATGGAGTTCTTGATGACGCTCACCCACTGCTCGGGAACACCCTTCGCATTGCGGGTGTAGAACTTCGGGCAGATGTCCTCGATGATTGTGCGGTAGATGGTGGCAGCGTCGAGGAGGTTCTGATAGTCTTGGTTTTGGTAAGCACGCTCCTGCGGCAAGCACCATCCGCCGTCGGGACGGTAGCCTTCCACCCACCAACCGTCGAGCACGGAGTAGTGGATTGCGCCGTTCATAACAGCCTTCATACCCGACGTACCCGATGCTTCGAGCGGACGGGTCGGGGTGTTCATCCAAATATCGACACCCGAAACCAACTTCTTGGCGAGGGCGATGTCGTAGTTTTCGAGGAAGAGAATCTTGCCTGCAAACTCGGGACGCTTGCTGATTTCAACAATCTGCTTGATGATGCCCTGTCCGCCGCCGTCTGCGGGGTGAGCCTTGCCCGCGAAGATGAACTGTACGGGACGCTCGGGGTCGTCAACAATCTTCTTCAACATTTCGAGGTCGGTCAAGAGCAAGTTGCCACGCTTGTAGGTAGCGAAACGACGAGCGAAACCGATGGTCAAAGTGTTGGGATTCAATGTGTTCTTGATGCGAACCATCGACGACGGAGCCTCGCCGCGTGCCTGATAGTCGGCTGCCATCTTCACCTTGATGTAGTCGATGAGATCCTTGCGCTTCTGCTGACGCATCTTCCAAATTTCGGCGTCGTCAACATTCTGAATCACATTCCACAAAGACTCGTTGCTTTGGTCTTTGATGAACTTGGGATCGAAGGTCTTGTTGTAGAACTGTTGCCACTCCTTGGCAGCCCAAGTCGGATAGTGAACGCCGTTGGTGACGTAGCCGATGTTGAGTTCCTCGGGGTAGTAACCGTCCCACATATAGTTGAACATATTCTTGGTAACTTCGCCGTGGAGCATCGACACGCCATTGACCTCCTGAGAGAGTTGGCAAGCGAGGTACGAGAAGTTGAACTTGTCGCCACGGTCGTCCACGTTCTTCTTGCCGAGGGCGAGGAAGTCCCTCACCGATACGCCGAGACGCTGCGGATAGTGTCCCATATAGGTCATAATCATATCCTCCGGGAATGCGTCGTGTCCTGCCGGTACGGGCGTGTGGGTGGTGTAGAGGGTGGATGCGCGAACGATTTCGAGGGCTTCGTTGAGGGTAAACTTGTTCTCGGTGATGAGGTTGTTGAGACGCTCGATGCCCATAAGAGCCGCGTGGCCCTCGTTCATATGGTAAATCTGCTTGGTGATGCCCATCTTGCGGAGTGCGCGAACGCCGCCGACACCGAGGAGCATTTCCTGCTTCAAGCGGTTTTCCTGATTGCCGCCGTAGAGGTGGTGGGTAACTCCACGGTCTTCCTGCCAATTGGCTTCGAAGTCAGTGTCGAGCAAGTAGAGTTCGATGCGGCCTACCTGAGCCTTCCAAACGTTGGCGGTAAGTTTGCGGCCGGGGAACGCCACCTGCACTTGGAGTTGGTTGCCATCAGCATCCTTTACCTCCGTGATAGGCAGCGACTTGAAGTCCTGCGGGATGTCTTCGGCGATTTGGTCGCCCCATACGGAAATCTTCTGACGGAAGTAGCCGTAGCGGTAGAGCAAGCCAACAGCCACCATATCGACGTTGGAGTCGGAAGCCTCCTTCAAGTAGTCGCCGGCGAGGATGCCGAGGCCGCCCGAGAAGATTTTCAACGAGTCGTGGATGCCGTACTCCATACAGAAGTAAGCCACCGAAGGACCCTTGGCGTTCTTCTTCTCGTCCATATATGCCTTGAAGTTGGCATACACCTTTTCGTATTTTGCAATGAATTCTGCGTCGTTTTCGAGTACCGACAAGCGGTTGAGGTCCACCATACGCATAAGTTGTACGGGGTTCTGACCCGACTTGTCCCAAAGGCCGTCTTCGCCGATGGTCTGCCACATTTCCTCAGCCTCGTAGTTCCAACACCACCAAAGGTTGTAGGACATCTCCTCCAAGCCCTTGAACTTGCCGGACAGGTTGGGCTGCACCTGAATGTTTCTCCAAATTGGATTGTTCACTTTTATTTCTTTTATGTTAAACGATTCGTGTGAGTATTTGGTAAAGTCAGCCTCGTCGTAGCGCGTCTTGGTGCGCTCCAACGCGGTGGAATATGCTTTGAGATAGTATTTTGCGAGGTTTTTCCACAGGAACTGCTGCGAGAGCGCGTATGCAGCCTTGCGGTTGACCTCCATCTTCTTTGCGTCGAGGTTGGCGTACTCGATGACGGCTTTGGCGAGGCTTTCGGACACCTCATTATAATTGTCGTCGGTACGATGAAGCACTACAACGGGCTTTGCGTCGGCGGGCAGGAGTTTTTCGCTGTACTTGCCGAAACCTGCGAGGTCGGTGGTGATGGTCGGCACCGAGAATGCAATCGACTCCATCGGCGTGTAGCCCCACGGCTCGTAATACGACGGGTAGGCTGTTACGTCCATACCAAC
>JAFXMJ010000294.1 GCA_017530465.1 Bacteroidales bacterium | reverse complement strand
TTTTTCGATTACAAAAACATCATTATCGGCGACAAGGACATCCTGGAATGTTATATGATAATGGGCGGAGTGCCTTATTATCTGAGTTTGATGCAACGCGGCAAAAGTCTCGCCCAAAACGTTGACCAGATGTTTTTTAAGCGTCAGGGCAAACTGTACGGCGAATTTGACGAACTATATTCGTCGCTATTTGACGAAAGCTCCACTTACATCAAGGTAATCGAAGCCATCGGGCAAAAAAACAAAGGTCTATCACGCAAGGAAATTATCAAGGCGACAGGCTTACCCGACGGCGGCACATTGACAAAAATCCTCAACGACTTAGACAATTGCGACTTCATTCGCAAATACCTGAGCCTCAACAACAAGGAGCGCAACAGCATTTACCAGTTGACCGATTTCTACTCGTTGTTTTATCTGAAATTCATAAAAAAATACGGCACGACCGACAAAGAATTTTGGACGCTGCAACTCGGCACTACAATACACAACGCCTGGGCGGGATACGCCTTTGAACAATTTTGCCTGCAACACGTCAACTGCATAGAAAAAGCCCTCGGCATATCCGGCGTACAGACTCGCGTGTCGTGTTGGCAATCGCAAAAAAGCGAAAACGGCGCACAAATAGACCTCGTAATCTCCCGCGCCGACGGCATAGTCAACGTCTGCGAAATGAAATTTTGGAATACAAAATTCACCATCAACAAGAAGTACCACGCCGAACTGATGAACAAGATTGAGACTTTCAGGACAGAAGCCAAATGCAAACAGCCAATCCACCTCGTAATGGTAACTACCTACGGCATAGTACAAAACGAATATTCAAGCATCGCGCAATGCGAGGTTACGATGGAAGATTTCTTCTGATGCCAATTACAATTAAACAAAAAATCCGCCGCATTTGAAAGCTCCTTGCTCAATGCGGCGGAATGATTCATTATGAGAGAGAAATACTATGATGCTTACTCTGCAATTGCGTAAACGATGGAGTTGTCGTTGATGTTGACGGTAATCTTCAACGACTGACCCGTTACATCAGCGTAGAGGTTGCCACCGTTGAGAGCCATCAAATTAGCCCAGCCGTTGTCGTCCGTGGTCCAGTTGGCATCGGAACCATACCAAAGTTCCTTGTCAGAGCCATCGGCAGTGCCTTTGATGTAGTAATTGATCCAATCGTCGCCTGCGGGCAACACGCCTTCAAATACGCCGTCGCCCTTTGCTTCGAGCTCCACTACGACATTGGCCTTGTCCTTGTCGTAAACTACGAGTTTGGTGGGAACAACAAGTTCTTCATAGACAATGGTCTTATTGGCAAGGTCAACCGACATTGTGTACTTCTTGGCGGGATCCACCCACAAAGAATGGGCGTCGGATGCGTCAGCAAATTCGCGCTCTTCAAACTGAGTATTATCCCACTCTACACAGCCGTAGTATGTGAAGCCGTCCTTTGTAGCGTTGACGCCTTGCAGATAGTAGTTCCAATTGTTGCCAGATTCGTCGGCAGAATTGTCGTAAGAGCCTGTGTAAACGCCAGCGGCCTCGTCGTAGTAGAGGATTGTCCTGATACCATTAGCCGAAATTGTAGATTGCTTAGACACAACAATCAAAGCGTTTTCGTATGCGTATTCCCAAGTATGGTTGTATGGGTCGATTTCAATGTAGGCATTGCCTTTGGGTTCGAGCCAGAGGTGGTCGTGGTCACCTTCCTGAATGCCGAATGTGAACTGATCCCAGCCCGGATATGTTCCGTAAGTCTGTCCGTTTTCGTCGGTGAGTTTGATGTCCCAGTCGCCGACAGATGTGATATAGCCAGAATATTTGCCATTGGGGTTCATCTTCAATTCGCCTTCCCAGTTGCCGCCCGATACTGTGAGTGTGTTGCCATAAAGGGTAGCCTCAGCACGTTTCTTCGACAGGTCGATATTAACCATGTACCACCCATCCTTTGGAACTTCGAGTTTCACACCGTAATCTTTGTCGTCTGAAACCTTGATTTCCTGTGCGCCCGACTTCAAGTTCACAAAGCCGGTGTAAACGCCAGTTGCTGCACCGTCGAGAACATTGGTTACAAGGGTGTTGCCGCTAAGAATCAACTCGGCAGGATATACCGTAACCTCAGCCGGTTCAAGAGTGAACTTGTATTTGGAGTTCAAGCCGAGTTTCAAGGTAATTTTGTAGGTGCCCTTTTCTGGAATTGTAACGCCCGTACCCTTGCTGCCAAGAGAGAAGGTAACATCATTCTGAGTACCCGAAAATCCGATTTCAACAGATTCGTCGGGGCTGTCCTGCGACGACTGGTAGTGAGCCACAGAACCCGAAATGGTAACGTTGGCGTTGTCTTTGGGAACAACGATGTAAGCGTACCAAGAGGAGTTGCTGTTGTCGAACACCATCGAAGCGTTGGCAACGTCGCCGCCGCAAGCCAAGGAGCTAATCAAGTAAGCATTGGCGAGTTCGGAGGTGTTCTTGGTGTCCATCGTGAAATAGTAGCAACCAGCCTTTGCAGTGAGCCAGAAGTGGTCGCCACCCGCCATATAGCTCATGAACGTCCAGCCTGTGCCTTCCGATGTGCCATATATTGTGCCGTCATCAGTCCTTACAGAGAAGTTGAGCCATGCGCCGGCGTTGATGAAGCCCTGATACTTGCCATCGTTGTTGGGCGAGAAGAGGTATTGGGCAGTCTTGTTGCCATCTGCATCGTAGATGTAAGCCCAATGGCTGTCGATTTCCAATGGTACAACGGTGAGTTTGACGGGATTGGTGGTCAACACGGACGCGCTGTTTTTGCCATAGGAAGCGGCAAGGCGGATGTACATCGTGCCTTCGGTGTTAGGCTTCAATCCGAGAGCGGTAGCCATCTTGTTGATGTCGTCGCCCTTGAGACTCGCGAGATTATTGCCAGCGAAGGTCTGGTAATTGGCAAAGCCTTCGTCGGCGGCTGCCTGAACTTCTACGAATCCACCGTTGAGGTTGGTGGGGACGTCGCCATTGGTAACCTTGAGGTCGCTCTTGGTGTAATTGAGATTGAGGACAGTCTCAGAGAGGTTTTCCTCGTCGATCTGCACCTTCGACTCGGAGAGCGAGAAGTCTGACGGCGCGGCAAGCTCCGACACTTCGTAGTGTTCCAGGTCGTCCTCGCAGGATGCCAATCCGCCGACGAGGAACATCGAAACCGCACCTATATATAAATAATTGGAGATTTTCATTTTTTTCTGATTTATGAGTTGTGGATGTTGCTACTATTTGTAATACGGGTCGTAGAGCGCGGAATTGGCGGAAAGTTCAGCCACCGGCAATGGGAAGAATTTGTACTTGGCGTCGGCACTGGTGCCGGAAAGTACGCCGCCCTTCCATTCCCATGTGTATTGAGCGTCGCCAGCGTAGGCGTTGAACCTGATGAGGTCGGTCCTGCGGAGAGATTCAAGCATAAACTCGCGTCCACGTTCTTCGAGGAGGTTCCAGAACTGAACGCCGTTGGTGGTGGCGTCGATGTCAGCCTGCGAAAATTCTGCCACGCCTGCCCTCTTGCGCACGTCGTTGATGAGCTGGAGAGCCGACTTGGATGCGCCCGTGCCGCCGCGAAGGATAGCCTCAGCCTCGTTGAGCATTACCTCAGAAAGCCTCAACACTGGCAGGTCAACCATCGAAAGCGTGGTAGAGAAGTCGCTTGCAACAGAGCCGTCGTCGTTGGTATTGCAAAACTTATTGAACACGTAGCCTTCCGAAGCTTCCTTCTCCTCCATGGGAGTAGGATTGTCGATGGAGCGACCATCTTTATAGAAGAGGTCGCGCTTGTCGCCAGCCTCGAAACGCTGCGCGGCTTCCTTCCTTGCACGGAAGAGCTGCCATACATTGCCATCGCATCCAAGTACGTCGCGAAGATTGTCGGCTCCGCCCTCGGTGGACGAATTGGCGGAGCCGCAAATTATCTGTGTGGTGGAGCCGTAGCCCTTGTTGCCGTTGGCGCCATCCTTGCCAGTGAAGAAGGAGAAGATGATTTCGTTGGTGCGCTTGTAGTTTTCGGCGTTGAAGAGCTTGAAAAAGTCGTTTTCAAGGCTGTAACCGCCGTTGATGACCATCTCGGAATATTTGATGCACTTGTCGTAGTACTCGGTGCCTGTGGTCTCGGTATATACGGGAGCATTGAGGCAAACCCTCGAGAGCAATGCGGCAGCCACGTACTTATTGGCACGGTACTGTTCGTTGGTGGCGGGAAGTTTCTCCACAAGGTCTTCGAGCTCAGAGATCACGTACTTGCAAATTTCCTCACGGGTGGCGATTTTGGGCTCGTATGCACCAATGGGGTCTTCTTCGGTGACAAATGCGCCCACAGGCCAGAAGTCCATTATCTGCGAGTATGCAAATGCACGCATGAAACGCGCCTCGTTTTTCATCTGTCCCTGCTCACCGTCGTCGGAGCAGTTGCGGATGAAGTCGTTGGAGAGCGTTACGATGTAGTAGAGCGAATAGTACGCTCCCGCAATCCACTTGGACTGACCGTTGAGGCCTTTGAGGTAGGAGATTTCGAGGAGTTCGTCAGAAACCGCCCAGGTGAACATAATTTCGTCGGTGCCGCACTCCTGAAGGTTGAAGCAGGAGCGTGAGCAGTAGTAGGGGTCTTCGCCCTTGAGGTCGGCGTTGCCGCCGCCTTCCTCCTGATTGCGAATCACGTATGCGGCGTAGATTTTGGCGAGAGCCTGCTTGTAACCGTCAATTGAGGCATAGACCTCATTGCCGGTAGTCTCCGTAGAAGGAAACTGGTCGAGTTCGTCGCAGGAGTTGAAAAACATCATCGTCGTCAAGGCTGCTGCGGCTATATATCCTAATTTTTTCATTTTTTCAGATTCGTTTATTAGCGTTAATTAATTAGAAGTCAAATCCTAAGCTGAGCGAGAATGTCCTCGGACGGGGATAGAAACCATTTTCAATTCCATAATATGGCGTTCCGTTGTCAAATGCTACGACTTCGGGATCCGTGCCGCTGT
Source organism: Bacteroidales bacterium (assembly GCA_017530465.1). Classification (GTDB taxonomy): domain Bacteria; phylum Bacteroidota; class Bacteroidia; order Bacteroidales; family UBA3824; genus UBA3824. The sequence continues at coordinate 325 of JAFXMJ010000294.1, read as the reverse complement.
ATTTGGTGACAGTAAACACGTTCTGGATTGAGAATGTAGCGTTGAGACCGAAATATTTGGTGATTCTGCCAAAATTGTAGCTGAAGTTGATGTTGTCCATCTTGAGGAACGATGCGTTCTCGAGGTAGTAGTCGGAGTACATCTGGCGCACGTTGAATTTGGTGTCCAAGAACGACGAGCTAATGTTGAGGTTCTGGTAGTTGTTGTAGCCGAGACATTCCCTTGCGCCGGTACCGGCGGCGATGCCGTTATAAACGTAGTTGCCGATGTTGGCACGGAGTGATGTGCTGAGTGTGAATTTCTTGTACCTCAGACTGAGCGACAT
>JAFXMJ010000031.1 GCA_017530465.1 Bacteroidales bacterium | reverse complement strand
GTTACCGGCGAAACAGCGAACCTCACGCTCAATAATGGCATTGGTTACAGCGAGTACACCGACACGTATCATTTTGCTATGCCTGACGAAGATGTAACGATTTCGGCAACATTTGAAGCCCCCATCACCATCAATTGTAAAAATGGAGGCTCAGTCTCCGCCACTGTCGGCGAAAACACAAATGCGACAAGGGCGCAATCTGGTGAAACTGTAACACTTTCCGCAACGCCCGACGAGGGATATACCGTTACGAAGGTTCACGTATATAATGGCAATAACACTTATAATGTAATAGATAACGGCGACGGAACTTTTTCATTTACAATGCCTGCAAGCGCAGTTACGGTTGAGGTGGAGTTTTCCAAAACTATTGGCGCATTGACAATTAGTTATTTTGGCGACCGCACCACCGCCACCATTGACGGCTCATCCAACTATTCGCTCTCCATCGCCGACGACATTGATGTTGACGAAGTAACTTACACCCGTAGTTTTGTCAACGATGGCGGCGCATACACTATAATGTTGCCATTCGGATTTAATGCATCGAGTGTAAAAGGCACATTCCACACTCTCGGCGACATCACACCCGTAACAGAAACCGTTTGGAAGGCGGAACCGTCGTCGGCAATAACAGAAATCGAAGCCAATACGCCGTACATCTTCTTTCCAAGCGAAGATTTCAACGAAATGACATTCGAAAACGTTACCTTGAAAACCACCACATCCGAACCGCTCACCAACGTCTGTGGCAACACAAATTGGAAACTCCACGGCGTTTACGATAGGAAAGTTTGGACAGATGAAGATGTCAACCTTTACGGATTTGCCGCCGCACCCCAAGGTGAAATTGCCGCCGGAGAGTTCGTGCATTTTGTAACAGGTGCCTCTCTCAAACCCACACGTTGTTACTTGGAATACAGCAAGGACGGATTCTCAAAATCGGCTATTGAACTGCCCGAAAAAATCATCGTTCTATTTCCCGACGAGACGGCATCCATCGTAGAGCCGGGCGACCCTGACGACAACGGCGAAATCACCACGCCCACAGCGGAAATTACGCCCAACAGCGGCATAAAAGTTTGGTCGGCAGACGGCTTGGTAATCATTGAGGCGCAGCCCGATATGGATTACACAATAGTTGACCTCGGCGGTCGAATATTGAAAAACGGTGTTGCACGTTCCACCCGCGAAACCGTAACCCTCAGCCGCCGCGCCGCCGGTATCGTCATCGTAAAAATCGGCAACCAAACGTTTAAAATAAGTTATTAATCCAAACAACTACGAAAACCGCGAAAGAAAAAAGATTTTCGTGTTTTTAGTGTTTTTCGTAGTTAATTAAAAAATTTCATAAAAATGGAAAACACAGAAATAAAACGTCCGTATGAAAAGCCTGAAATTCAGGTAATTGAACTTGATTCAACCCCGCAGTTGCTCGCACAGAGCGGCGACCGTTACGGCAGGGACTACGACGGTGAAGGACGTTAAAAAACAGATTCATTGAAAAAGGCAGGGAATTTTTCCTCTGCCTTTTTTTTGATAAGTCCTCACTTTACCGCACCAATCACCACATCCGGCTTGGTTTCCATCAGAATTATTGCCGTGAGTTTTTTGCCCATATCCTTGAACGAATGACCGCAGAGAAAAAGATTATCGTCGATAATCAGCCTAACGAACTACCGAGAAAACCTCGGTAGTTGAATTCTTTCTTATCTTTTTGAGGCATAATCTGTTTTATTTGTTTCGGCAAATGTAATGATTTTGCGCAAAATAAACAAATATTCCATCATCCCGCCTTCCGATAACTCCAAATACCTATCGAACGACGGTATTTGGACAGATATTTCAGTATAAACGCCTTGATACCGAGGCGTTTATACATTTGCGAAAAGTGCTGCGAAAAGTAGTAGAACTCGGATTGAAATATCAACTTCAAGCCCCAATCCTCAATCTCCAAAGGATTGTCGCAACCCCACGCAAAAGTGGCATTGGTTGCGCTGACACTTTGCTGAGTTTCAGTGCGTTGACTGAAATCTTTGCTGATTCGCTCAATGTGGATTTCGGCATTTGGGAAATTGTTGTCGATGTTCTTGAAAATCCTTTTTATCTGATTTTCTGTGAGATACATCGCCACGCCTTCCATAATGAACAAGAAATGACCGTTGGGATGCTGCGCCTTGATGGTATCAATCCATTCTCGATTGGTGATGTCGCCGATAATGTACTGATTGCTAACACTTTCCGGCAAAATGTTGCGGCGAAAATCAATCACGTCAGCAAAGTCCAAAAGATACGAACTGAACGGTTTGCCAACGTTGGTGCGCTCAATCCTTGGGTCGAGTCCGCACGCCAAAAGTACCACAACAGCATCGTCGTATTTGGCAACAAAATTTCTAAGAATTTCGTCGAAATACTTGGTGCGCACCGAAATACAAAATTGACATCGCTTATCCGCAGAAAACTTGTTGAAATTGTAGTCGATTTTCGCGAGAATTTTTTGCGAAACTTCGTCCACAATAATCGGATTCTTCTCCTCTGCCTCCTTCGCACGCATATACAAAGGAATCAGGAGCGTTTCTGAAACATTTTCTTTGAATGTCGGTTTTATCTTTTTCATAATTGTTTGTTTGATAATGATGTCAATTCTTTGACCATAAAAATACTTGTCGCCGTATGTCCCGAATTGCCAAGACGATGTGGTATAGTACGGAATCCATATTTTTGATACATCGCCACCGCTGACGAAAATTCAGGGAATGATTCAATATACAGATGACTGTATCCTTTTGATTTCCATCATAATGTCGCAACGCTCGTATGAATTTCCGGCAATCGGTATCTCTCTGAATCCGTGTTTTTTATAGAGATTTATCGATGCTTTTAGTTTGGTGTTTCCAATTAAAAATACACGTCTTGCGCCGATTTTGCGGACGTGGCGAAGAAGTTCGCCAACCAACAAATCTCCTATG
>JAFXMJ010000293.1 GCA_017530465.1 Bacteroidales bacterium | reverse complement strand
ACTTAATCCACAATTGCATCTGTGTATTGAGGTCGTGAAAATCTTTCATATCAGTGGCTTCCTCCACGTCCCATTCGGAGAGGAGTTTCCAATTTCGGATGAGTGCCTCGTGCGTGACATCCAAAACAGTGTCGCCGGAGAGATATTCGGTCTCGGCGTCGCCACTTACAGAAAACGGCTTCACAAGCGCATTTTCAGGGGTGCGGAATATGTTGATGACGCCGCAGACTGTGGCATTAGTGATATGCTCCTTGTTGATAATGCCCGTAATCTCGCTGAGGGTGCAGCGGTTGCGGACGGGGCGATTGTTGTCAATTTTTGTAAGACTCTTGAACGTGGTCTCAATAATCTCCTTGCTCTCCTCCGGCGTGATTGACTTCTCCGCCCAATCAGCATTCTGCATAAAATAGTCGTAGGCGGATTCGTACAGGATGCCCGCGTGCGTATTGAGGACGTTGTTGAGGTCGGGCTTTTCGTAATATTTTTTCTGATAATCAGGCAAATTGTTGAACCAACGGTCAAACTCGCCCTTCTCGTCAATGCTTAAAGAATCACTTGAAATGCCCGCAATTTTCGCCAAGTGTATCAAGTCGATTTCAGTTTCGCCATTGTCGGCAATACGCCACAGAATGTTGAGCGCGTGCTGCAACACGGGAAGCTGGTCGAAGCCGGAATTAAGGTTGTTGATAATGACCTCCGTAAGCCTCGGCGCAACTTTGCCGCCCGCCATCAGTGCCGGCTCCTCGATGACCTGACGGATTTCGGTGCGTTTCAATTGCGGTACAAAAAACTGCGAATACGCAATGTACTCGGGCAGGTTTTTGAAGAATGTGCACTGCGAAATGAAATCGCTCCTCATCGTGAAAATCACGAAGATGGGCAGATTTTCGGTGATGGATATGCGGATGGTTTCGAGCAAAAGGTTGACGGCGGTGTATGCCTCATCGGAGGGCCGTCCCTGCTCAAAATTGTCGATGTTGGTGAACACTTCCTCAAACTGGTCGGCGACAATCAAGAGGCTCTTGCCACGGTTGGAGATGTCGCGCCCGTCGTTTTCAACGCAATAACCCGACTCGAGGTACAAGTCCACGAGCGAGGAGAATCCGTTGTAAAGTTCCGATTCGCATTTGGAAGGGTCGATGTCGAGTTCGTGTGCAAAAGCGTCGGACAACGACTTCAAAGGATTTTTTTGCGGCTTGAAATCAACAATCAACCAACCATTGAACCTTGCCTTGAAGAAACCAGCCCTAATATACGGAATCACACCGGCATACACCATCGACGACTTTCCGTCGCCGGATGCGCCAGTGATGAAGGCCATCTTGTTTTTCTCCAAGAGTCGCACAATCTGCCTGATGTGCTGATCGCGCCCCTTGAAGAAGATTGACTCTTCCTCTGTAAATGGCCTAAGCCCCGGATATGGACAGATACGCTTCATTTTTTAAGTATCTTTTTGTCAAAATAGACCTTGATTTCCAACGGTATAAGCGATTTTTCGGTCAATGTGTAATCCATAAAACCTTTCAACGCCTTCATCTCCTGCTCTGTGGCGTAGGAACTATTGGCGGCTACAAAAAGCGGCACGTTTGACGACTTGCCACCGCTGTCCTTCCACAACTGACGCGCAAACGGCATCGCCCAATCCATCGATGCATCGAAATAGATGACGCCCATCTTGCTCGCCTGCAACTGCGAATTGATGTAGTCGGTGTAACTCGTGGAGCTGCTCATATTGATGCCGAGCGAGGTCACTTGCTGTATGTCCTGCAACATCGAGAGCACCTCGCCAGCAGTGTCGCGGTCGGCGTCGTTGTAGATGAAGAATATGTCAGCAGAGCCAATGTCAGTGTTCATCTTGGGGTTGATGGACATCACCGTCCTCAAATCTTCCACAAAAACTATCGGCGACGTCGCCTGCGAATACACTGTGTTTTCTACTATATCGCGCCTAATCGCGGTGATGTACGCATTATGCTCGTCGATGGAGCCTGATGGGTTCCACAAGAACATCTTAAAATCGTCGTCACGGAAACTTTTGGCGGCGCGGTACTGTATCTGCGCCTGAGATTTGACGCCCTCGTCGCTGTCGTCAAAAATGTTGACGCCACCCAGCAAATGCACCGAACAATCGCACGTGCCGATGAGCGTCCTCGCCTCCATTGCAGTGCAGTGCTCGGGAGGGGACACGACGCCCATCCCTGCCTTGCGCAGGACACGTTCGAGGCGCATCCTCACGCCCGACATATCACCCGTAGCATCGGCAAGAAACACTCTGATCTGCTGATTATAGAGGTTAAGAAACATTTTTGTTTGATTTTTTGTAGTTTTCAGTTGACATATTGCAAACTAAATGCCAAAAGAAAAATTTGAAATTTCCGACAAATATTTTTATATTTGCCATTGAATTAATAACCATTACGACTATGGCAGAGCGCAGATACCCATCTGGAATACAGACGTTTGAGAATATCCGCAAGGACAATCTCTTTTACATCGACAAGACCAAATATGTCTATGATTTGGTCTCGTTCTCCAAATACAACTTCTTGTCACGTCCGAGAAGGTTCGGTAAATCTGTGCTTGTCAGCACTTTAAAATCATATTTTGAGGGAAGGAAAGACCTTTTTGAGGGACTTGAAATCTCAAAACTTGAAAAGGATTGGGTGAAATATCCCGTAATTCATTTGGACTTTTCGGGCGGAGATTTCAGTACATTTGATACAATTTATAGCACCATCAACGAGTGTCTTCTGAACTGCGAAAAAATTTACGGCTGTCCCGACGACAAATCCAAGGATTATAACGTCCGGTTGGAACGCTTGATAAGAACAGCCAAACAGCTTACCAATCAAGATGTTGTGGTATTGATAGACGAATACGACGCGCCTATGTTGGCACATATCGACGACGAGGTGAAGCAAGCCGAAGTCCGTGCAATTATGCAAAACGTGTATTCGCCACTGAAAAAATGCGACCCCGACCTGAAATTTGTTTTCATCACAGGCGTTACCAAATATTCTCAGATGTCAATTTTCTCAAAACTCAACAACTTGAAGACAATCACAATGTTGCCGAGGTTTGAGGGTATTTGCGGCTTCACGAAAGACGAGGTTCTTACACAAATGCGGCCTGAAATTGAAAACCTTGCCCAAATGCTCGGAAAATCTTACGAGCAAACAATCGAAGCAATCCGCCAAAAATATGACGGCTATCATTTTACCATAAAAATGACCGACATCTACAATCCATACAGCCTTATCAACTGTCTGATGGACGGAATGTTGAATAATTATTGGTTTGACAGCGGCACACCGTCGTTTTTGGTGAAAATGCTTTCAAAATACAACCTGAATATGTTTGATTTTGAAAACAAGAGTTATTGTGTCTCCGATTTTGACGTTCCTGTCGAAAAAATCACCGACCCTGTGCCAATATTGTATCAGAGCGGCTACCTTACAATAAAGAGTTACAACCCTGAATATGAAGATTTTACGCTCGGCTTCCCCAACGAAGAAGTACGAGTTGGTTTTGCCCATTCGCTATTGAAATACGGCTACGGCAATGTTAGGTCCAACCCTCTCAGCCGCGCCTACATCGATTTTCGCCGCGACGACAATGTTGAAAAATTCATCAACGCACTGAAAATATTTTTTGCGGGATTTCCCTTTTCGCTCAACAATAAGAACGAAAAGCATTATCACGCAGTGCTTTACACTGTTTTGGCATCTTTTGGCGCCGACATCACCGCACAGCCCGAAACCGCCCTCGGCAAATGCGACTTAATTCTCAAAATGCCCAAAGCCATCTACATCATCGAGCTGAAATACAATCATTCAGCCGAAACCGCCCTCGACCAAATCGAGGAAAAAGACTACGCCACGGCATACAAGGACGACGGCAGAAAAGTCATAAAACTCGGTCTGAGCTTCGACGAGGAGAAAAGAAACATTGTAGAATGGAAGATGGTGGAAGCATAATTTTTCCGCTTTTTTCCCAAAAAATACTAACTTTGCACTCAATACAAGAAATAATATAACATCTAATTCGTATGAAAGACAAGACTTTATTACTTGCTGCAAGTGGCGTTGCGCTACTCGCAGCGTGTGGCAGTCAGGAACAGATGCCAACCTTCGATGCGCCGCAGACCACGCTCACAACCATTGGCAACCCTTACATCCCGTTGTGGGACCACATTCCCGACGGCGAACCCTACGTTTTTGAAGACCCCGACAACCCCGGCAAATTCCGCGTTTACCTCTATGGCTCGCACGACATCGAGGTCAAAAACTACTGCGGACGCGACCAAGTGGTTTGGTCGGCGGACGTCAACGACCTCAATCATTGGCGGCTGGACGGCGTAATCCTCAAAGTTGACAAAAACGGCAAGGGCGAGCCGCAGAAAGAAGCCGACGTCCTCTTTGCGCCCGACGTTACGCTCAAAGTGGACAAGGACGGCAAAAAGACATACTATCTCTACCCCAACAACCAAGTGGGCGGCAGAAACGGTATGGTAGCCAAGAGCAACCGACCCGACGGCCCCTTTGAAGTAATCAATTGGAGCAAGGCAAACCCCGACACAACGGACGGCGTATTGAAATTCGACCCGGCGGTATTCGTTGACGACGACGGCAAGGTGTACGGCTATTGGGGATTCGGCACATCGCACGTTGCCGAACTCGACCCCGAAACGATGGCAACAGTCAAGAAAGGAACAAAAGTAACCGTCAGGATGATTGGTGGTTTCGAAGACAAGGACGACAACGAGTTCCGTTTCTTTGAAGCCTCATCCATCCGCAAAATCAAGGACAAATACGTGTTCATTTACAGCCGTTTCACCAAGGACGGCGAATTTGGACTGCCCACTTCCAACTACACACTCGCCTACGCATACAGCGACACCCCAACAGGCCCGTGGACTTACGGCGGAACAATCATCGACGGCCGCGCCCGCGAAAAAGACCCCGACGGCAAGGTAATCCCATCCGCAACTCCCGACGGCAACACACACGGCTCCATCTGTGAAATCAACGGCAAATGGTGGGTATTCTACCACCGTCAGAATGGCTTGAACGAATTTTCACGTCAGGCAATGGTTGCCCCAATCACCGTAAACGTGGAGGAAGGCAAGGGCGGCAAGGTTACAATCTCCGAAGGCGAGTACACGTCAGAAGGTTTCAGCACCGAAGGCCTCAACCCGCTCGACATACACCCTGCCGGCATCTGCTGTTGGTACACCGGACCAAAGCCCGCCGTACACGAATGGCCCAACAACACCTTCTACGGCTCATACGTAGCCGCAGCATACGGCACCACGCCCGAGTCAAACCTAAAAGAGCCTTACGCCCTCAAAAACAACATCAACCCCGTTGTAAACAATACCGACGGCTCTATCGTTGGTTACAAGTATTTCAATTTCAACGGGCTCAACGGCAAGCAAGATGTCTACCTCCTCCTCGGCATGATTCCGCAAGGCATCGAAGGACAGATTGATATATATCTCGACCGTCCGTGGACACAGCAAGGCGGCAAGTGCGTCGGCTCGTTAAAGATAACCCCCGATATGCCGCAGACCTCCGCCGAGCAGCCCGTCAAACTCGACAGCATCAGCAATCTCACCGGCAAGCACGCCGTCTACCTGTTGTTCTCTTCGGCAACCAAAGAAAAATCCATCTGCACGTTAGAGACCATCAGGTTCGCAACAAAATAACCTCTTCGTTATTAACCCCATAAGACAATCCCCGCTTCTTAAATATAAAAGAAACGGGGATTATTTTGCTATCCGCCCTTTCGTTATAATACGCAAGTTCGGCATAAAAACAAGTCCCCCTCCCCGTATCAACCTAAAAGCCCCCCCGAAAGCGTTTCATCATAACGCACCCCCCACACAGCCGT
>JAFXMJ010000292.1 GCA_017530465.1 Bacteroidales bacterium | reverse complement strand
GGTCTAATCCTTATGCGTCATCCATTTGCAATCAATACGTATGTTGATGCAAGTTCGTCACAGGTAGAGTTGTTTCAGGACAAGGTGAACATAATGGGCTTTATACTCCAAAGAATGGGAGTAAAGTCCATTAAGGGACAGGCACAGTACATTGAATCCAAAAAACGTGAATTTGGAGTAAATGGAAACGTTGGGGTCAACTATGTAGGTATTGATGTTGGTTTTGGTGCAAGTTACCAAAATGCCCAATCGCAAAGAGATTTCAGCAGCATACAAATTCACAAGGAGTATCCAAATGCGCAGTTAACGCAAGAATTGTATTTGCAGACTGTCGCAACTGCTAAGCAATACGGTTTGTACAACGATAGACAAATCAATTCGCTCATCAAATCGCGTAATCCTGAATTGGGTGCCAACGTTCAAGGTCGGGAGAGAATTTCAGTTGAATTGTCAAATGAATACAACGAACTTACCGACATCGCATTTACGCTTAATGCTATGGAAGTCTTTAAGTTGGGGGGCGGTTACAAGGAGAATATCGAAACCGTCAACACTGTGAAAATCGATTTGGATATTACCTTCTAAAAAAATCGGCAGTCGCGATTGTGGCTGCCGTTTTGTTTTCTCTGCTACGTCCCCATTTTTAGTGATTTTCTCCCTCTTTCCATACCTAAAAATAGGTATTTTTCATTGTCCTCTTGCCTGTTTCGCTGCAAAATGCTAATTTTGCGCTGTGATAAAAACAAGCGCAATCCAATGAAAAACATCAAGATATACGAACCCGACGACAAGATGGTAACGCTGATTAAGGACAATTACAGCGTGTTGCAGGCGTTGGGCTCTTTTGGAATCAACCTCGGTTTTGGCGACAAGACGGTGAGCGAAACCTGCAAACTCAACGGCGTGGACACTTACACCTTTTTGGCGGTGGTTAATTTTACCATCAACAATTCGGCAAATTATGAGGACGACGACCAAATCTCCGTCCCCACGTTGCTGCGCTATTTGAAGGCAAGCCACACCTATTACCTTGATTTTCAATTGCCTTTTATCCACCGCGAACTCAAAGAAAGCATCAACGACGGTGACCCGCTCGGCAAACTGATTATGAAAATCTATGACGAATATTCGCAGGAAATCCGCCGTCATATGAAATACGAGGAAAAGACGCTTTTCCCATACGTTGAATCGCTTTTGGAAGGCAATCCGTTGCCAAATTACAACATCGAAACCTTCTCGAAGCACCACGAACAGACCGACCAAAAACTCCGCGAGTTAAAGTTGATGATTATCAAGTATTTGCCGTCGGATGTGCAGCACAACAACCAACTTACGGCAACACTTTACGATATTTTTAACAACGAGGAATGGCTGCGTCATCACGCCGACGTGGAGGATCACATTTTTTCGCCCGCCATCAAGCGTATGGAACGCCTTAACACTCAAAACGATGTGTCAAAAAACATTTCGTCGATGGTGTTCAACGGCAGTCAAGAGAGCGGCGAGGCATTGTCCGACCGCGAAAAAGATGTGATAGTTGGCGTTGTGCAAGGGCTTCAAAACAAGGAGATTGCCGACCGTCTCAACATTTCTGTCCACACAGTAATCACTCACCGCCGCAACATCGCCCGCAAACTCCAAATCCACTCGCCGGCAGGTTTGACTATTTATGCGATTGTCAATGGGTTGGTGGATATTTCGAGTGTGAAATTATAATAATGATTAAAAATAATCTTTTCTTCTTCTTTTTGTTGATGTCTTACGCTAATTGTTTCAATTGGCGCGCTAATACACATTTCCCGTAAATTTTCACGAAAAAAATATAAGTTTTTCGCCAATAAATTCTACCTTTGTACAATTACAAATAAACGATATGGACAAAATTCAATTGCATAATTTAACTTTGCAACTACTATAACACAAAATGGACCCAATCAATTTCATCGAACTTGCAAAACTTTTGATTTCGTTTGCAATACTTGCGCCTTCGGGACACAATTCGCAGCCGTGGCAGTTTCAAGTCGCTGACAATGAAATCATTATCACGCCAGACTTCTCCAAGCGTCTCGACGTTGTGGACGGCAACGACCGTGAACTTTTCATAAGTCTTGGTTGCGCTGCCGAAAATCTGATGACTGCCGCTCGTCATTATGGTTATGATTCCCATTATGTCTTCAACGACGGCAAAATCATTGTAACATTCTCTAAACAAGATGTTTGCAATGACGACCCACTTTTCGACGCAATCCCAAAACGTCACACTCATCGTGGCAAATTCACTGGAGCAAAGATTCCCGAAAATCTTCTGCAAAACATTCCCGCAAATATTTTGCAAGATGTTGATAATGATGATAATGCGTCGGTAATGATTTGCGATTCAGAGAGCAGAGAGTCCGCAATCATCAAGCAAAAAATCACCGAAGGCAACGTAATTCAAATGACTGACACGGCTTTTAAGCGTGAACTCATTTCGTGGATGCGTTTCAACAAAAAGCACGTCAATGAAACTCGCAATGGATTGTGTTATAATGTGTTGGGATTTCCGGCGACACCCAAGCCAATTGGCAGACGAATTATAGGAATGTTTCTTAATCCCAAAGCCCAAAACAAGACCGACAACGCCGTCAATGCCTCTGCGTCGCATTTCTGCGTGTTTTGCGTCAAGGACGACAACGCCAAAAATTGGGTTGCTCTCGGTGTGTTTTTGGAGCGTTTTCTCCTGAAAATCACGTCAGAAGGCATTGCATATAGTTTCAGCAATCAGCCCTGCGAAATCCCGTCATTGAAAGACCAATTGCGCCAAAATCTCAATCTAACTTCCTATCCGTCAGTGATTATTCGATTGGGATATGGCAATGAACCTAAGGCTATTGCGCCGAGAGAAGAGGTGGAGGTAAAGGGTTGTGAGGGTTGAGTTTTCACGGACAAATCACTTTTCCCTTCCACAGCCGCGCCAAAAACTCCTTGGCAGGCCATACCTCGACGCCGTTGAACATACGTGGACGTTCTTCCAATGAAACGACAAAAAGTTTGCATTGTGGGAAATCCTCTTGGAACGCCTTCAAGCCTTTCAAATGCGACGAAACGACATTTGTGGACGATTTGATTTCGATGGCTACTTCTGCATTGCCAATTACTGCGTCCACTTCGTAGGCGTTGTTTAAAGTGTGCCAAAAGGTTAACCGCTTGTCTGATTCCGAATAGTCGAGGTATGCCACAAGTTCCTGAATGATAAGATGTTCAAAGGCGTGTCCGTATTCAGCTGTGCCGCGTGTGAGATTGCCTCGGTGCAGGAGGTTGTTGACAACACCAATGTCAAAATAATAAAACTTGGGTGCGACTTGAACTTTTCGCTTGATGACCTTTGTGAACGCGGGAACGTACATTCCAACAAGAGTTTCTTCCAAAATAGTGAAATATTCTTTGACCGTTTTGGACGAGACGCCACAGTCGGCGGCAATTTTGGTGTAATTAACCATCTCCGCATCGCTCAATGCAGCCACTTCCATAAAACGTGTAAAAGAATCAAGATTTCTGACCAATGCCTCGGCAATGATTTCCTGTTGCAGGTAGTCGCCGATGTATGCCTGCAAACGTTTTTTGGGATTGTCGCCAAGGTAATGACGCGGCAACATTCCATAATTGACCGCCCTGTCCAAATCAAAATCGGGAATCTCTGCGCTTACAAATGGATGCAACACCTTCCGCAACGCCCTGCCGCCGAGCAAGTTGGCTCCTGAGCGTTTGAGTTTTCGCGCACTCGAACCGCAAAGCACAAAGTTGATGCCCTTGTTGACGATGAGCCAATGCACCTCGTCCAAAAGTGCGGGGATTTTTTGCACTTCGTCGATAATCACCACTGCGCCCTCGTCGAGCATCATACATTCTTCACGGAATTGTGACGGGCGGAGTTTATAAACTGAAAACACTTCCGACTTCAACATATCATAATAAGGCGCGTCAGGGAAAAGTTGTTTGAGCAATGTACTCTTCCCCGTCTGACGCGGACCCCATAAAAACAGGCTGTCGGTTTGTATATCGTTGAGTTTTAATAATCTGTCTAACATCTTTATTACATTTAGGTACGCCACAAAGATACAATATTACAACTATCCCACCAAATTTTCGTGTAAAAATCTGAACCGCTACTTCAAATTTTATCGCAAAATCTGAAGTAACACTTCAGATTTTCACTCCATTTTAACATTTGTTTGCGCCGCCGTCGTTGCCATTAATGATACAAAATACAAAAATTTTTCATTTTTTTTCACATCTCTTGTAACAAATCTTTCCCTCATCCGTCATACTTGCGAAAAAACAATGAAGGAGCGCGCGAAATTCCCTCAAATGTAAAACTCTAAATAAAAATTCCGCATTTTGCAACTTGGTTGCAGGTTACGCGATGTAATTTTGCGGCGTAAAACAAAATGTTATTAAACAAATTATGAAAAGAATCGCACTTATTTTGATTATGTTGATGCCGCTGTTTGTTGCGGCTCAGACGGCCAAGATTCAGGGTGTCGTGATTGACACCAAGGGCAACCCGCTTCCGTTTGTTGCGGTGGCGGAGAAGGGTACTACCAACGGAACCATCTCCGATTCCGAGGGCAATTTCATCATCAAGGTGAAGCAAATGCCCGCAACACTCTCTTTCAATTGCTTGGGCTACACGGCGTTGGACAAGACCTTCAATTCGGGCAGCGAGAAGGTAACTATCACAATGGACGAGGATACCAAAGAGATAGCCGAGGTAAATGTAACCGCCAAGCACGGACGCAGCCGCACCGAAAACGTGATTATTGGCGTTGAAAACATACAAATGTCTGAAATGGCGAAAGTGCCGGCTCTGATGGGCGAGAGGGACGTCATCAAGTCCATACAACTCCTGCCCGGTGTCAAGAGCGAGGGCGACGGCTCGTGCGGATTTCAAGTGCGCGGCGGCAATGCCACACAAAACCTCATCCTCCTCGACAATGCCGCAATCTACAACGCGGGACACTTGATGGGCGTTTTTTCTACTTTCAACGACGAGGCGCTCACCAATGCGTCGCTTTATAAAGGTGCGATTCCGGCGCAGTTTGGAGGAGCGTCTGCGTCGATTTTTGACATCAGCACACGC
>JAFXMJ010000291.1 GCA_017530465.1 Bacteroidales bacterium | reverse complement strand
GATGAGTTACACAATCAACCATACAGATCAGGCTCTTGAAGATGCCGACCGCTTGGAACGCGACGAACCGAAATCATACAAAAAGTTTCTGTCCCTTTTAGACGAATTGGCAGAGCATCCCACCACCGTCACAGGGCATCCCGAACCATTGAAGGGTCAGCCCGAAGGCCGTTGGAGCCGTCGTATTAGTCAGAAACACCGCCTTGTATATCGAATATTCGACATAGAGGTGTTGGTGCTTGTGTTGTCGGCGTATGGTCATTATGACGACAAATAACTCCCCAAAAATAACAATGAAAAAAGGAAGAATTTTAGCCGTTGACGACAATGCCGGAATCCGCGCAACGCTCAAAATATTGCTGCCGGCGCAATTTGAAGAAGTGAAGATTTCCGCTTCGCCAAATACCATTGTATCTGATTTGGAACAATTTAAGCCGCACGTGGTATTGTTGGATATGAATTTCACCGCCGATACCAACAGCGGCAATGAAGGTCTGTTTTGGATTGCCGAAATCAAAAAAATATCGCCCAAAACCGAAGTGGTGCTTTTCACTGCATACGCAGAAGTGGAACTCGCAGTCGAGGGTATGAAACGCGGTGCATTTGATTTCATTGTAAAGCCGTGGGACAACAAAAAATTCATCTCCATACTCACCTCCGCCCGCGACAAGGCTATGGGCGCAGAAAAATCGCAGCCCAAACCCGACAAAAATTCCAACGGAATGTTTTGGGGCAATTCGCCGCAGATGGAATCCATACGCAAAACTGTCGAGAAAATCGCCGCAACAGATGCATCAGTTTTAATCACCGGCGAAAACGGCACGGGCAAGGATATGATGGCAAAGGAAATCCACAACCTATCCCGCCGCCGTGGCAATGCTATGATAGCCGTCGATGCCGGCGCAGTGGCGGAAACTCTGTTTGAAAGCGAACTTTTCGGACACGTGAAGGGCGCGTTCACCGATGCCAAGAGCGACCACGCAGGCAAATTTGAACTCGCCGACCATTCTACGCTCTTCCTCGACGAAATTGGCAACATTCCGCCTCATCTGCAAGCCAAGCTCCTCCGCGCCATCCAAAACCGCAAAATCACCCGCGTGGGCGACACCAAGGAAATCGACGTGGACATCCGCCTGATTTGCGCCACAAATGTCAACATCGAACGCCTCGTAAGCGAGGGAAGATTCCGTGAAGATCTTTATTACCGCATCAACACCGTCCAAATTGTCTTGCCGCCGCTCCGTGAACGCCCCGACGACATCCTGCAATTGGCAGAAAGATTCATCGCAACGTTCAATCAAAAATACGGTCGCAACGTCCAGGCTATCAGTCCCGAAGGCGTCCAAAAATTGCGCGCTTACCATTGGCCCGGCAACATCCGCGAACTCCAAAACGCCATCGAAAAGGCTGTCATACTCTCGGACGGCGATGTGATTACGGCTGCCGACTTCCAATTTCAACAGCAAAATTCTACCGAATCCGCCAAAATGCCAAAGGTTGAAAATCTCGAATCCGCCGAAAAAATGGTAATTCAAAATGCTGTGGAAAAATTTTCGGGAAATCTTTCGCTCGTTGCCAAATACCTGAACATCAGCCGTCCAACACTATACAGCAAACTCAAAAAATACGGAATTTAATCAACAAATAACGATGGTGATTGTTTATATAATATTGGCTTTAATGGTAGGCTTTGCGGCGGGATACATATTCACACTGCGGCGCAATGCCGCCAAAATCAACTTTCTGATGGATGCGGTGGAAGACGGCGAGATGAATTTTAGATTCAACGAGCGCAGCCCGCTCAACCGCGCCCTCAACCGTCTGCGCAAGATTTTTGAAAAAATAAAACAGGACAACGAGGTGGAATCGTGGTCAAAACTTATCCGCGTACTCACCCACGAGATTATGAACACCGTAACACCAATCGCCGTACTTAGCGAATCGCTCGCCGAAGACGACTCCCTCGATACCAAGGCGGGGCTCGAAACCATCGCCTCATCGTCTAAAAACCTAATCAACTTTGTAAATTCGTACCGCAATCTTTCCAAAATCGAACGTCCGAAAAAGAAAACAATTATGGTGAAAGATTTGGCTAACAAGGTATTGGAACTCAACTCAAAATATCTCGAAGAAAGCGGCGCAAAGTGCACATTGAAACTCCTAAAACCCGACATTATGATTTACGCCGACGAGGGGCAGATTTCGCAAATCCTCATCAACCTCATCAAAAACGCAGTCCAGGCGCAAAGTCATTTGATAGAAATCACCGCCGACATCACCACCAAAGACGAAGTAATAATCTACATCAGCGACGACGGCGTGCCTATCAACAAGGAGGACAACGAACAGATTTTCATCCCATTCTACACCACCAAGGAAGGCGGCTCCGGCATCGGTCTCAGCCTCTCCCGCCAAATAATGCGCCTCCACAACGGCAGCCTCGACCTAATTCAGAGCGACGAAAACAAGACGACGTTTGCGATGAAATTCTCATAAAGGAATAATTACAATTCACTGATTTCGTTCCAATAAAAGAACGCTTCAGGATGGGTTTTCTTCAATTTATTTAGTTTGGACGGCAGCGGCAACCCAATTGATTTATTGGACAATTCTTGTATTTGATTGGAATTGTAACGATGGATTTCATACAACCCTTTTTCCATCAATTTGGCGAGATAAGCGGCTTTGGAGGCATTTACAATGGCGGTGTCAAGAGTGTACCTCTCGCTATGAATAAAACTACCTATGCGACTAATACCGTCCTTCAAAAGTGTAAAATCGTCGGGGTTATATATACCCCTCATACAAATGCACAATGCGGTTTGAAAAATGTCGTCAATTACCTGTTGAATATTTTGCGATTGCAGATGCCGATATTCAAGTTCTATCGAGGCAAATTTGACGAAAGTCTGTCGCGTAATGGAAAGATTGTCCGCAATGTCAAACAACGATGCAATGTCGTAAAGTTGTTTGATGATTTCCATCGAACAATTTTTTTCACCTTTGAAAAACGGAATTCCAGTTGTATGCGGTGCAAATGCCGCCAGTTTGTCGCCCAACAAATCGTCGGGACTTGGTAGATTGACAAAGACTTGCGGATTTTGTGTTATAAGCAACGGATTTTGTATCGGGAGGCTTACAATCTTTGAATAATGATTGTCTTCAAATAATACGTCGAGCAATATCCTGTCTTGACCGCCATTGCCAGGATAACTCACTTCATAATAGAACTTTGCGTGTTGTTTTGGAACATTAGTGCGCGAAATACGCTGCACAAGTTCCACTTTCCCAAAACCATATTCTTCGGCATATTGCGTGATATAATTGTCAATTGCCGTTCCGGGAGGACAAATAATGTCTATATCAATTGAAAGCCGTTTGCTCGTATTTAAATGCAACATAAGTGAACTTCCACCTTTAAAAATGAAAGGGCAACCAGAACGTGACAACGTTTCAAGCAACGAAAAGGCGCGTATTGTCTTCTCCACCAAGGCAATATCGTGAACTCGCAAATTGCGGGCTGCCTCTGTTATCCACTCTATCGTCCTACTCTTTGGATTTATCATTTTCAATGGTTTTAATTATCCGTTCTACCTGATACTTGCGATTGCGGCGTGAAGCATAACGCAATAATTTTCTGATATTTACATTGTATTTCTCGCGTGAATTTTCATAAATGTTGTAAATTTCCGCACCGCTTGCAAAATGCAATTCCTTATCTCCAATGACATCTACGAGGATTTTTTCAATGCACGGAACAGTACAGCCGTCAATTGTTGTTAATGGTGATTGTCCTATCAACTGACGCACAACAATGGCATTCGAGCCCATCAAATATTGTTCACATTCTTGTTTATTAGGCGCAATGAGAATATTCCTATCAAGTTTCATATTGTGCAAAGCGTTGAAAACTTGTTCCATTCCGTCTTTTTCGACATCAACAAACACATAACCGATATTTGGAATATGCTGCATAAATGACGACAAAATTTTTGGACTCCAAACACATATATTGAGCAAAGGAAATAGTTTTTTCAAGCCTATTTGAACGTTTTTTTCAAAAGTTGAAGGCAGATACACAAAATAAGGCATATTACCCCCATTCAGCATATACATACCTCGCCCTTTGCGAAGAAGTCTGCCGGCGGAATAAAGGCGGTTGAGTTGCAAATCCAATGCCCCTTCCTTGATTTTTATATGCTGATTGTCAACCTCTTGGAGAAGTTCTTTCCGTTTAAAAATTCCTCCACGTGCTATTGCATAGTTTAATATGGCTTGTGTCGTGGTCATACGCTTTTTTTAAATTTTCTGCAATATTATATCATTTTTGTCAAAAAACAAAATATTTTGACAAAAATGATATAATTCTGCCAAATACCTTTACGAAATCCTGCTCCAATTTTGTTCCTTATTGAATATCACATTCTGCCGTATCCGAAGCACTTCGTTTTCGGGAGTGGAGAGAGTCGGATCCTTGTCGAGGACGTCGGAAGCCACACTACGTGCCTGCATCAGGAGTTGACCGTCGTGATTGAGGTCTGCGATGTGGAGTTGCAGGGGCGTGCCGCTCTGTTGAGTGCCGTCCATATCGCCGGGGCCACGCAGTTTGAGGTCTTCTTCTGAAATCTTGAAACCGTCGGTGGTCTCGCACATAATCTCGATGCGGCGGCGGGCGTCCTGCGAGAGTTTGTAGTCGGTCATCAGGATACAATAACTCTGGCTTGCGCCGCGCCCTACCCTGCCGCGCAACTGGTGCAACTGCGAAAGTCCAAATTTTTCAGCACTTTCGATGACCATAATCGACGCATTTGGGACATTGACGCCAACCTCGATGACCGTCGTTGCAACCATAATCTGAGTCTCGCCCTTCACAAAACGTTGCATTTCATAATCCTTTTCGTCGGGCTTCATTCTGCCGTGGACTATGCTCACGTTGTATTTTGGCGGCGGAAAATCCTTCAAAATGGCGTTGTAACCGTCGGTCAAATCCTTGTAATCAAAATTTTTGGACTCCTCAATTAACGGATACACGATATACACCTGACGACCTTCCGCGATTTGGTCACGTAGAAACTTCCATACCATCAGGCGTTTGGCGTCATACGAATGAATAGTTTTCACGGGCTTGCGACCCGGCGGGAGTTCGTCGATGATGCTGATGTCGAGGTCGCCGTAGAGCGTCATCGAGAGAGTGCGGGGAATCGGCGTTGCAGTCATAACAAGCACGTGAGGGGGCAACACCTTGTTTTTGGCGTAGAGTTTGGCACGTTGCGCCACGCCAAAACGATGCTGTTCGTCAATGACAGCGAGACCGAGGTTTTGGAATTTTACGTCGTCCTCTATAAGTGCGTGAGTACCAATGAGAATGTTCATCGAACCATCCTCAATGGCGGCGTGAATTGCGCGACGTTCCTTGGCGGTTGATGAGCCGGTGAGCAAAGCAACTTTCAGCGGCATATCTTTCAGGAAATCTTTGATAGTCTCAAAATGTTGATGCGCAAGTATTTCCGTGGGAGCCATTATGCAGGTCTGGAAACCGTTGTCGATTGCAATCAACATACTCAACAACGCCACCAAAGTCTTGCCGCTGCCTACGTCGCCCTGTATCAGGCGGTTGGACTGACGTCCGGTGAGAAAATCGGCGCGGATTTCCTTGACGACGCGTTTTTGCGCTCCTGTCAATGGAAACGGCAAGTATTTGGAATAGAACGTATTGAACACCTCGCCAACGGTCTTGAACACAAAACCGTGCGACTTTTCCATCTTGTCGCGCTTGAAGCGCAAGATGTTCAATTGTATATAAAACAACTCCTCAAATTTCAACCTTGCGCGGGCGGCGTTTAGTTGCTCGTCATTCTTAGGCAAATGTATGGCGCGGAGGGCATCAGTCAAAGTCATAAGACGCAGACGCTCAATGATATACCTCGGCAAAGTTTCGGGAATTGGAGTTGCAATAGCCTTCCAAAGATTTTGGACAAGCCGGGCAATCGCCTTGGATGTAAACTTGCTGTTTTTGACATCGGGCACAGAATATTGCGCCGAAAAATTGCATTGGAATCCCGATTGCTGAACCTTGATTGGGTCTTCGATGTCTGGGTGCGCGATGTTGAAAGAGCCGTTGTAATAGTTTGGCTTACCGTAAATTATGTATTCTTTGCCTTTGATGATGCTTTGCTGAATCCATTGTATTCCCTTGAACCAAATGAGTTCGATGCTGCCCTTCTCATCTGTGAAACGCGCCACGAGGCGTTGCTTGCGTCCCTCGCCTTCTGTACGGAAATTGGAAATGACGCCCTTCAACTGCACATTTACGGCGTCGGAACGGATGTCGGTGGTAAAATAAAATTTGCTTTTATCGACGTATTTGTACGGAAAATAATACGCCAAATCGCCAAACGTACTGATGCCAAGTTCTTTTTGGAGGCTCTCGGCGCGTTGTGGGCCCACGCCAGAGAGATACATTATAGAAGTGTCGAGTATGTTTGACATATATTTTATGTTTTTATGTAGAGACGCAAAATTTTGCGTCTCTACCACGATTCCAGCAATTGTTTTTTCAGGTCGTCAACATTCTGCAAAAACATAATTGACGGATATTTTGCGGCATTGTCGGCGGCGTTGCGGTCGAGGACGTATTTTTGGGCGCAATCGACCTTTGCAAATGCGTCGAGTTGAGGCGCGAGGTCTTCGGTAGAGTCGTAAAAATGCCCTACCATTATAATCTTGTCGCACTGCGACTTTTGGAGTGCTGCCTTAGCCTGCGAGACCTTCACATTGTCGCCACAATATATCGGAGTCTTCTTGTATTTCTTTATGAGATAGTCTGTTATCAATAGCGACAACTCGCTGCTATCCTGCATCGGCGAAAAAATCATCACCTTCTCGCCCAACTCCTGCTCCTCCACGTCGGCAGCCACGATAAGGCGGCGGCGGATGGTGTCGTAGGCAAACTGCTTGACAGCCAAGTAGTCGGAATTTTGGATATACTTAGCCTCCATCGCCTCCATCATCGGTATGATGACGTTGACGATGGCAGCCTCCAAACCCGAATCTATTATCTCGTGTTTGAGTTCCTTGTCAAACTCAGTGTCGCTGAATGTCTGTGCCAATTTCATAAGTCGGTCGATTTTTAAATCTAACCTTTTAGGTACAAATACCATACCTATTTTTTCGGACACTTCGTCCGGCGACATCCCCATAATTTCCGAAATCCTGAACCCTCTTTTGATGAGAGCGGAGATTCGCATAAAATTATGAAGTTCATTTTCCTTGTATTTCCTTACCTTGTTGTCGCCACGCTCGGGCAGCGGCATCTTGTAGCGTTTTTCCCACATCCTGATGGTAAAATCCTTGATACCAGTCAGTTGCGAGACTTCCTTGATAGAATATTCCATCATTAATTGCTAAAAGTAAATAAATATTTCCGTTTTCATTTTTGAGTAGCCGCAAATGTAAACAAAATTTTAATTATAAACAAATATATTTTGCAATGAACGATTATTTTATTTTTCAAAGTGCAATTTTTTTCTTATTTTTGGCGCGAAATAACACTACAATTCACACAAAGTTATGAGAACAAAAACCAAACTATTCATTATTGCATCAATGCTGACAGCCACAACTACGGCATCGGCGCAGCAATTCTACTACACGCCTCTCGCCGACAATGCCCTGCGCGTGAGGTACTCCAACAACAGCAATTCGCCGTTGCCCGACTGGATTTACGTGTCGGACAATTATGACGGCAAATCCAATGTAAAGCCGACGGACATTGCAGCCGTAGAGCACACGCTCCGCAACGACACCGCAATCCTGAAATTTTCGAGCCGCGACAACGAGTTTTTCTACGGACTTGGACAGTTTCAGGACGGCTACAACAATGTCAAGGGGCTTCCGCGCCGATTGACGCAGGTAAATACTCAGATTACGATGCCGGTGTTGATTTCCAACCTCGGATACGGCATCATCTGGAACAATTACGCCGAAACCTTCTACAATCTGCCCGAAAACAAGATTCAACTCGCTAAGCAAGAGGGCGTTGCCGGTACAGAAACCGTAAATGTAACCACCACAGAGGGCGGACGCGAAGAAGTGCGCCACAAGAATCTCTTTGGCGCGGAAATCACCGTAAGCCAAGACGGCGATTACGCCATCCTCTTGGACGTTGGACAAAAAATGGCGCGTCGCCACAATCTCCAAATCGACGGCAAAACCGTAATCGAGATGCGCAACATCTGGCTTCCGCCGACGGCTTCCACCATCGTTCACCTCACCAAAGGCAAGCACACTCTCCTCTCCGAACTCTCCGACAACGACCGCCCCGTTTTGTACTACGGTATCAAGGACAACGTGGAAACCCTCACCGCGTATCCCTCTGACGCTGTGGATTATACGATAATCAAAGGCACGCCCGACGAAATAATTGCCACCTACCGCAAACTCACCGGCACCGCGCCCCTGATGCCCGCGTGGGCGTTGGGCTACATCCACTGCCGCGAGAGGTTCCATTCACAAAAGGAAATCCAGGAGACCGCCGACCGTTTCATCAGCGAAAATATCCCGGTTGACGTCATCGTTCAAGACTGGCAATATTGGGGCAAAAACGGCTGGAACTCAATGGTTTTTGATGCCGACAATTACCCCGATCCGAAGGCTCTCACCGATTATCTCCACTCCAAAAATATCAGGATG
>JAFXMJ010000030.1 GCA_017530465.1 Bacteroidales bacterium | reverse complement strand
GTTGTCCTCGATGTTTTCGCCCACCAATCGCACTTCACGAGCCTTGATGCTCTCGTTGATGAAATGCTTGGGCTGTTCATTCTGCTTTGCGATAATTGTGTCCTCCCAAAATTAAGTTGATAATAGTATTTAGTCCTCCGGGTTGAGTTCCTTCTCAATCTCGGCGGCTATGAGTTTCTTGAAGTCTTCCACGGACATCGTGCCGAGGTCGGTCTTGCCCTGCTTGCGAACTGATACCTGACCTTCCGCAGCCTCTTTCTCGCCCACAATGAGCATAAAGGGGATGTGCTTGGTCTCGTTGTCGCGGATTTTGCGGCCAATCTTCTCGTTGCGACCGTCAACCTCTGTGCGGTATTCGGCGTCGTTGAGAGCCTCGGCAACTTTCTCGGCATATTCGTTGTACTTGTCGCTGATGGGCAACACAACCACCTGAGTAGGCGTGAGCCACAGCGGGAACTGTCCGGCGGTGTTTTCGATAAGCACTGCCACAAACCTCTCCAACGAACCAAACGGTGCGCGGTGAATCATCACGGGGCGGTACTTCTTGTCGTCAGCACCTGTAAATTCGAGGTCAAAACGCTCCGGCAAGTTGTAGTCCACTTGGATTGTGCCAAGTTGCCACTTGCGTCCGATTGCGTCCTTTACCATAAAGTCGAGTTTCGGACCATAGAAGGCAGCCTCGCCGGTCTCAACTGTGGTGTTGAGGCCTTTTTCCTTGGCGGCTTCGATGATTGCGCTCTCAGCCATTGCCCAATGCTCGTCGGTGCCGATGTACTTCTCCTTGTTGTTGGGGTCGCGGAGCGAAATCTGCGCCGTGTACTCCTTGAAGTGCAATATCTTGAAGATGTACAGGATGATGTCGATGACGTTGCAGAACTCCTGCTTGATTTGGTCGGGGCGTACAAAGAGGTGCGCGTCGTCCTGCGTGAAACTCCTCACGCGGGTCAGGCCGTGCAACTCGCCGCTCTGCTCGTAACGATATACAGTGCCAAATTCTGCAATCCTCAACGGCAAATCCTTGTAACTCCTTGGTTTCAAGCGGTAAATCTCGCAGTGGTGCGGGCAGTTCATCGGTTTCAAGAGGAACTCCTCGTCCTCGTTCGGCGTGTGAATGGGTTGGAACGAATCCTTGCCATACTTGGCGTAGTGTCCTGATGTTACGTACAAATCCTTGTTGCCGATATGCGGAGTTATCACCTGCTGATAACCATATTTCCTCTGAATTTTTGCAAGGAACTTGGTCAAGGTCTCCCTTACCAATGTACCTTTGGGCAACCACAACGGAAGTCCCTGTCCCACCCTTGCGGAGAATGCAAAGAGTTCCATATCCTTGCCAATCTTGCGGTGGTCGCGTTTCTTGGCCTCTTCGAGAAGCACGAGATACTCGTCGAGCATTTTCTGTTTCGGGAATGCAACACCATAAACGCGGGTGAGCATCTTGTTGTTCTCATTGCCGCGCCAATATGCACCGGCAATGCTCGTTATCTTCACAGCCTTGATATAGCCTGTGCTCGGCAGGTGAGGACCACGGCAAAGGTCGGTGTAGCCGCCTTGCGAATATTCAGTGATTGTGCCGTCTTCGAGTTCGGAGATGAGCTCACACTTGTAGTTGTCGCCCTTCTTGGTGAAGTCTGCCAAAGCCTCTGCCTTGCTCACTTCCTTGCGGATGTAGGGATTGTTTTGACGGGCGATTTCCATCATCTTCTTCTCAATCGCGGGAAAGTCCTCGTCGGTGATAACCTTTCCGCCGGGCAGTTCCACGTCATAGTAGAAACCGTTTTCGAGAGCGGGTCCAATGCCAAACTTTGTGCCCGGGTACAATTGCTCCAACGCCTCAGCCATAAGGTGAGCCGCCGAATGACGGAAGGTATGCTTGCCCTCGTCGTCGTCCCACTTGTGGAACACCAACGTACCATCCTCGTTGATCGGCCTTGTGGCATCCCACGGAGTGCCATTGAATGTAGCCGACAAAACTTCCTTTGCAAGGCTGTTGCTCAGAGCCTTTGCTATGTCCAACGGAGTGCTTCCGCCTTCAAATTCCTTGACGGATTGGTCCGGAAAAGTTATTTTGATCATTTGCTTGTTTATAGTCTAAAATTGTGCGCAAATTTAGCATAAATCTACGATATACAAAAAAAAATGAGGATTTTTTTATGAAAAAAATTACAGCCAACTTTTCCGCGCAAGTTTTCAGAAACAACAGACGGATAAATTGACGGCAAATATTGTTAAATCTTCGCGATTTCATCAGATGTGAGGCCGGAATATTTTGCAACAAGGTCAATGGGCATACCGTCGGATAGCATCTTTTTCGCAATTTCAAAGGCTTTTTTATATTCGCCTTCTGCGTATCCTTCTGCCCGCTCGTTTTTCATTGCATTGCGCTGTGTCATTATCTCCAAAAGAGCGTCGTTATAGACATACAAATCTGCATCGGTGTAGGCGGAGGTTTCGAGTATCTCCAATGCCTGATTGATTTCGGGGTTTTCGAGCAAGACGTCATCCGCTTTTTTTGTGGATTCGTCAATTTCCGTCAAAAACCTCAGCCACAATTCCTTGATGGCGCGGCTGCCACGGTCTTTGGGCTTGTATTTGACGAGTTCAACGAATATGAACGACAAATCCCTGCGGCGGTCGTCGGGATGGTTCTTGTTGGTGATGTAGAACTCCTGCATATAACCATCGTCGCCTTCATAGTCGAATGCCTCATCATTGACAAGCGCAAGGGCATAGACCTCCTTCAACCTCTCAAACGGGTTGCCCTTCTCCAACTGTTTGGTGTACATCGAGGCGGCATTGAAAATAGTCCGAGAGAAAAATTCTCTGTTCCAATACGACTGCATCTCAACGATAAAACCACGCCCTTTGTTGTCGGTGCAGCGGACATCCACGATGGAATATTTTTTTGTAGGGTTTTCGGGTACATTTTCAGGCGTGAGATATTCCACCTTGACGATTTCCATTCCCTCCGGCAACGGCAACAAAGCATTCAGAAGGCTCTTGACAAGGTTTGGATGCTCGCCAAAAACTTTCTTGAACGTCAAATCGACTTTCGGGTTGAGGTATTTTGCCATAATGAGTTCTCAATTAATATGGTTTCGGCTGCAAATATAAATCATCTTTTCGGAAAAAACAAAAAAATTACCGCCAACCTCCTACCCCAAAATAGGAAATTGACGGTAATTAATGAAAAAATTGACGGTAATTTTCGTTAAAAAACAAAAAACTACCTTACTGCAAACTCAAATTCCTGCAAATCCTTGTCCAATGAGGACGAGCCGTAGAGGATTTTGTAACGGCCGGGGAATACGGAGAGTTCGTCGATGAGCTCGTCATAATACTCGAATGATTCGCCGTTCAAGGTGATTGTGGCGGTCTTGGTCTCGCCGGGCTTCAATGAAAGTTTTGCAAAGCCTTGGAGCGACTTGATGGGCGCGTCCTTGTAGTCGAGGGCTTTTACATAGACCTGAACGATTTCTTCGCCTGCAACCTTGCCGGTGTTCTTGACGGGAACGCTTACGGTAACTGTGCCGTTCTTGTCCATCGAGGATACCGAAATTGAGCCTTTGCCGTACTCAAATGTCGTGTATGAAAGTCCGTAACCAAACGGGTACAAGGCTTCGCCACGGAAATATTTGTAAGTGCGGTTTTCCATAGAGTAATCAAGGAAGTCGGGCAGGTCGCTGTTTTTGCCGTAGAATGTAACGGGAAGTTTGCCCGAGGGGTTGAAGTCGCCAAAAATGACGTCTGCCAAAGCCTTGGCGCCGCCCTGTCCGGGATACCACGCTTGGAGGATGGCGTTGCAATTGTCCTTGATGGCATCAAAAGCAATGCAAGAGCCTGAGCAATTGACATATACGATGGGTTTGCCGGTCTCGGACATCGCCTTAATCATACGGCGTTGAACGTTGGGGAGTTCGATGTCCGCCTTGTCGCCGCCCTCGCCTTCCAACTGCGCCGAGATGCCGCCGATAACTATCACTGCGTCAACATTCTTGGCAGCGTCCTTGACGTCGGCAAAATCGGCGTACTGACGCTCGCAAATGTCGGCGCGGAGCATTGCAAATGGACCTGTGCCACGCTTGTATTCAATCTGAATCTTGATTGGCTTGCCCTTCTCAACATCGAAAGT
>JAFXMJ010000290.1 GCA_017530465.1 Bacteroidales bacterium | reverse complement strand
GGCGGATTGCAAAAGATTGTGGACGAGACACTTCCCGCACTTGTCGAACTCCGCGAAAAGGGCGTTGTGGGTCACGTGGGCATCACCGACCTCCAACTCGAAAACCTCCGTTGGGTGGTGGAGCATACGCCAAAAGGCACTGTGGAATCGGTTTTGAACTTCTGCCACTACTGCCTTTGCGACGACAAGTTGGTTGACTTCCTCGACTTTTTTGAGAGCCGTGGCGTGGGCGTTATCAATGCAAGTCCGCTTTCGATGGGATTGCTCACTATGCGCGGCGCACCCGATTGGCATCCAGCTCCACAGGCTTTGCGCGATGTATGCGCCAAGGCGGCAAAATATTGCGATTCAATTGGTTATCCTATCGAAAAACTCGCAATGCAATACAGCCTCCACAATCCGCGCATTACGTCAACGCTGTTCTCAACCACCAATCCGCAGAACGTGTTGAAAAACATCGACTTCATCAGCACTCCGCCCGACGAAGAAGTTGTGGCAAAAGTTCGCGAGATTATTGGCGAGCAATTCAGAGTTAGTTGGAAAAATTCGTAATCATTATGCATCGAACGCGGTAAGTCCTTCGTTGACCTCTGCCGCTTCGATTTCGATTTTGTCGATGCGCGCCCACGCGGGTCCCTTCTTGCAGTAGTCGATGAAGTCCTGCAAGCCCTGTTCTTCGCCCTGAGCCTCAATATATGCCGAGCCGTCGTCGTTGTTCACAAATTTGCCCACTATGCCGTAGTCTTGGGCGGCGAGACGTGCGTAGTGACGGTAGCCGACGTTTTGAAGCCGTCCGTTGACTTTTATTGTTACTGCCTTAATCATCTTGTCTAATTTTTGTTATGTGATATTGTTTAAGTTTCTTGTTAAGTGCCTTCTCGTTGTGCATTGGCAACAAGGCATTTAGCGTTGCGTGAAATTTTGGCGAATGGTTCATTTGTACCGTGTGCGCGAGTTCGTGCAGGAGCACAAGGTCGATGAGTTCCTCCGTCAATATCATCACAAAACACGATATGCGTATGTGTCCGAGCGAGCTGCAACTGCCCCACTTGGAGGTGGTGGTAGTTATCGTTAACCCCTCAAAATGCAGACCATTCAGAGCCGCCAAATGTTGCAATCTTTGCGGAATATATTTTGCCGCCCTTTCGCGGAGGTCTTTCACTTGCGCAGGCGACACGGAGATGTCGTTGGAGGCGGATTTGGGCGGACGTGTGCGAAATCGTTCCACAGCCTTCCGTATCCAATCCACATTGCGCAAGATGTAGTTGGCGGCGCGAATCTTGGCGGTGCGCGGCGGACAGGTGAGTGTGATTGTGCAATCGGTGTGTACTATCAACTTCAAACTCCGCGACGCCCGGTACTCTTTCACGCTGATATTGAGACCTTCGTGGGTCAGTATGTATCTTTTGAGTTGGGTTGGCATTGCTGTTGTTTTTGGAGACACAAAGATAATCATTTTTTCATTAATTGCAATCCTAAAAATTCTCAAATCCTCAAATTAGAAAAAAGTGCTGTAATTTCAAAAATTCTTTGTACCTTTGCAAACTCAAAATAGATTATAAACGCATTAACAATTATAAGCAAAAGAAATGGAAATCGCTGTTAAAATAGCGCAGTTGCTGGTGAGCCTGAGCCTCTTGATTATTTTTCACGAGTTTGGGCACTTCATCACCGCAAAAATTTTCAAGTGCAGGGTCGAAAAATTCTACCTGTTTTTCAATCCGTGGTTCAGCCTCTTCAAGCACAAGCACGGCGAGACTGAATACGGCATCGGTTGGATTCCGCTCGGCGGCTATGTGAGCATTGCCGGTATGATAGACGAGACCACCAACGCCGACGACCTCAAACACGACCCCGAGCCGTGGGAGTTCCGCTCCAAACCCGCCTGGCAACGCCTTATTATAATGCTTGCCGGCGTCATCGTCAATGCAATACTCGCAATGATTATCTACGCGATGGTGGCTTTCTATTGGGGCGATTCTTATATGTCGGTCAACAACCTCAAATACGGTATCTCCGTGGATTCTGTGGGTTACAACCTCGGATTCCGCGAGGGCGATATGATTAAGAGCGTCAATGGCAAGCCCGCCGACAATTTCCACAAGATTTTTGTTGACATTTTGCTCGACGACCCCAAGACCGTTACCCTCACCCGCAACGGCAAGGACACTACAATCACATTCACCAACGAGATGGTTGCTATGCTTCTCGACGACAGCAACGCCTCTCGCGACATTATTTCGCCGAGGTTCCCGTTTGTGGTTGGCGGTTTCCCCGAAGGCGCTGAGAGCGCGGGCAAGAAGGCTGGATTGATGGAAGGCGACTCATTGCTTTCATTCAATGGTGTGCCAAGCCCGTTCTATTCAGATGTGCGCCGTCATCTCGCCGCCAACAAGGGCAAGCCAGCAACAATTACATTTATGCGCGGCGGACAAGTGGATTCTGTGTCGCTCACTATTCCCGAAGATGGATTGCTCGGCGTGTATGTGAAGCCTTACACGGCATTTTTGGAGCCCACCAAAATTGAATACGGATTCTTCGAGTCGTTCCCTGTGGGCATTTCGCGTGGCGTGGGCAAGATTTCGGAATATCTGAAACAATTTAAGTTGATATTCAACCCTGAGACCAAGGCATACAAGTCTGTGGGCAGTTTCATTACTATGACCAAGATTTTCCCGGGATATTGGGATTGGCACGCATTCTGGAATTTGACGGCGTTTTTCTCGATTATTCTTGCAGTGATGAACGTATTGCCGATACCCGCATTGGACGGCGGACACGCACTGTTTACCCTTGTGGAGATTGTTACAGGCAAAAAACCGAGCGAAAAATTCCTCGAACGCGCCCAGATGGTCGGTATGATTATCTTGCTTGCTCTGATGGCTTTTGCAATCGGCAACGACTTGATACGGCACGTGTTCAATTAGGTTTAGCGGTTGTTAAAAAATAATAAAACCCAAAAATAAATTTGCATAACTAAAATATAAGTTTTATAATTGCAATATCAATTAATAAACTAAATTTTAAGTTATGAAAGCATTATCAAAATACAACAAGATGTTCAGACTCAGGAACTTATTGGTGACATTGGTGTCGGCGTTTGCGTTATCGGCTTGCAGCACCGATTCCACGACGCTCGGATGGCTGCCCGAAAGTTCGGGACGGTCGGGTGAGGTGTTGGTGGTGATGCCCGACGCCAAGTGGCAGGGCGCGATTGGCGACACTGTGGCGGGTTGGTTGGCGCAGGAGGTGCTTGTATTGCCACAATACGAGCCTACATTCAAGATTATCCGCATCAATCCCAACGCCTACAACGAGATGTTCAAGAAGTCGCGCAACATCTTCATCGCCGACATCAACCCCAAGTACGAGAAGGCTGAATTTCGCGTGGAGGCAGATAAGCACGCCCGCCCGCAGGTGTACATCACGCTCCGCGCCCCCAACGATTCGGTATTCCTCAAATCGTGGTACAATGTCGAAAAATATGTCTATGACACGCTCCTGATGGCGGAGAAGTCTCGCTTTCTCTACGGATTCAAGAAAATCCGCGCAATGTCCATCGAGGAACGCCTCAAAAACCGTCACAATGTCGATATGATAATCCCCAACGCTGGCTACAAGTTGGACGTGGATTCCACTCATTTTGTGTGGATTGCCCGCGAGACCAACATTTCGAGCCAAGGTCTGTTGATTTTTGACTTTCCGTACTCTGGACCCAAGGATTTTGAGATGCAGAGGTTAATCAACAAGATGGATTCCGTATTGATGCTCAACGTCCCTGGACCCGCGCCCAATTCGTATATGGCTGTCGAGAAACGCCTCGAACCTTTCAAGACTTCATTTGCCCGCAACGGCAGTTATGTATGCGAACTTCGCGGACTTTGGGAGACCGAGGGCGACTTTATGGGCGGGCCTTTCGTCAGCAACAGCATCGTCGATACCGTCAACAACCGCCTTGTAACTGCCTTTGCATACGTCTATGGCGTCAAAAAAGACAAGAAGACGCTCCTGTGGCAACTCGAAGCCATTCTTTCAACCTCCAATATCCATTACGATGCAGAAGATTAGATTGACAAAGCATTTCTCCTTTGAGGCGGCTCACGCATTGCACAATTACGACGGCAAATGCAGCCGCCTTCACGGTCATAGTTATCAATTATTTGTAACGGTGATTGGCACGCCGGAGACCGACCCCGCCTCCCCAAAACTCGGTATGGTGATGGACTTTGGATTGTTGAAAAAGATTGTCAATGAGGAGATTATCGACAAGTACGACCATTCAGTGGTCTTGAATGAAAAGTCGGCGTTCCACCCGTGCAGCGATTCGCAGATGTTTAGCAATGTTATCGTCGTGCCCTTCCAACCGACCTGTGAAAATATGCTCATCCATTTTGCGTCCAAGATTCAGCCCCGCCTGCCAG
>JAFXMJ010000029.1 GCA_017530465.1 Bacteroidales bacterium | reverse complement strand
GCAAGCGCATGAAAGACCTCCCGATAAATGCAAAATTTGCCAATTTCTCGATGTCAAATTTCAAGCCCGGAATGTATTTCGTGGCTGTTAAATTTGGTGCGCAAAACGTGGTTAAGAAGTTGATTGTTAAGTAAATGACAATTGATGGCGAAATATTTTTTGAGAAGAATGTTTCGCCATCAATTTTTTTTCATTATATTTGCGGAAACAAAAATATCATAAACGCCATTAATATTCCTATACAATGTTGAATTATTCTTCTATCATAAATATCATCAAATCAGCCGATTACATCGACAAGACAGAATATTTTGCCAAGATGTTTCCTTATAGTTGGAATACGTTTTACAATTGCAAAAATACGTGGTCATCGTTGTGGCTGAAAACTTTTGCTTGTTTTCTCGACAAACTATCCTACGGCAAGGAAGTATTTAAAAATTTGGCAATTGGGCAAGATGATTGTTTTGAAAAAGAAGCAAACACTTTCACTGTTTTATATTTTGATTTTTCGGATTTCAATGCGGATTGCTACCCAAGCGCCATCGCGTATATGAAAAGAAAAATGTCGGATGTTTACAAGCATTTTTCCGCAATTCTTGAAGAAAAACTTGGTTTTGAGCCATTTGAAACGGCAATTGACATAATAGAAGAAACCGCAGATGAAAATTGTTTAAAATATTCGTTGAAAAGGCTTATTGATACCATCCATCGTTTTGAAAAGCACGATGACGACAACAAACTTGCCGTTTTAATAGACAATTTGGTACTTTTGGAAGTTGTAGCGGACAAATACGGTTATTACTTGCCAATGAGGGAATTCCTTGAAGGTTTTGTTGCTGACGACATTTACAAGCGGAGCGAAATATTTGTTCAAATCGGCGATTATAGCGAAGAGGACACTTATATCGATTGGTTCAGATATGAAGTGGCGTATCACTGTTTTTGCACAAGACTTTGCAATATGAAGAATAACTTTGAAGAAATGGTTGTCGGCAAAAGCGAACAACACATTTTTGAATACAATCCGCTTTCCAATGACAATACTGATTGGAATCTGTACATCAAACAGAAACGTAAGAAAATTATGGCGCAGAAAAGAAAAGCGGAAAGAGAAAAACAGGAAAGTATCAGTCGTGAAAAAGCAAGATTTGCAGTAGAATTGTCCCCTGAAATATATAGGATTTCGCCTAATTTGGGACTCCGGAAAAAACACACAGACAAGTCAACGCCTGAGTATTTTGCATTGACAACACTTTTAAAAAAAATATACAGCGAGTTTGCGCCAAACTTCGATTACTACAATATTTACAAGTATTTTCAGAAAGTAGATGAAAACAAGCGCGTTGTTGCAGATCAGTCGAAGTTTGAAACACAACTGAAAACCTTATCCGAAAACAACCCAAAATGGGAAAAAATCAGTTCAAATGGCAGTTCAAGTTCTTGGATGCAAGTAGTTTGTACACACGCAGACGACGTTGACGGACAATTGCCAATAGGTTCAAAATTCATAAAGGCATACGCGCACGTAACAAATACTATGGCAAATGACATTTTTGTTGGCTCGCTGAAATATTTGCTCGAAAATGCGCAAAACACTTTTGCAGCGAAAATTGCCGTTTATGACAGGTCAGACCAAATGTGTTATTGGCTTACAGTACAAGATTTCAGACATTTGGAAGATTATTATTCCAAATTACTGTCTTTTCATTTGTGATGATTTTAGACACCTTGGATTGTCTTCTCGGTAAACAAACAATCACAGATAAAATATTAGAATATTTCGGAAATGAAGAAATATGGGAAATGTTTAGACATTGCCGATGTTGGGCGGATGTCAACGAATATGTTGCATCCAACCAACTGAAAACCAATTAAAACAAAAAAATAAAAAAAATAATCGCCGATAAATTTGGAACTTTCCAAAAACATTCCTTAAATTTATGGCGTAAAAATTATTACTTACCTATTAACAACCATTACAATGAGAAGATTTAGATTTTTGGTTGCAATGGTGCTTTTGTCGGGTGTCGCGATGTTCGTGATGCCGTCTTGTAGCAAGGACGACGACTCGCCACAGTCTCAAGACAACAACCAGCAGCCGGATAACAATCAGAAGCCGGACAACAACCAACAACCCATCGACCAAGTAGATCCAAGCTTTTTGGACGCCGAAGGATTCGTTAGCACTGACAAGCTGTCGGAAATGATTTCGAAACTCAATGCTGGCAATTACGAGATCAAGGTAAAAGGCGAGCTCACCCAAGACATTGTGAACGCCGCCGGCGAAGCTCTCCGCAAGCGACGCGACGAACTCAAGCCGGAGACTCCATCGTCGAAATCGTTGGATAAAAGCGAAGAGGAAAACAAACTGGTATTATCCGTAAGCCTCGACCTCACAAAAACCACCGGCCTCGCAAAAATCGAAGGAAGTATGTCGGGAGACATTGCATCGCGCACATTCACAGGATTTGCAGGATGCCAGGCTCTTGTAAGCATCGCTTTCCCCGAATCGCTCACCGAGATTGGCGCATTCGCATTCATTTATTGCAGTAATTTGGCAAAGGCGATGCTTCCCAAAACAATTGCGGCAATTGGCGAAGACGCTTTCGCCAACTGTCCGGTGACTCTCAGCATCAATGGTGTGGATAATCCTGTGCTGAACGAGGAGGATGCTCTTTCGTCATTGGCAGACCTCTACTTTAGGACACACCAAAACTTTGTGTTCATTGGAGATATTACTGGATACAACTACGGACCACATTTCGCGCTCACAAATTTTCAGGATCCCGACATCTATCTGGCGGGATCAGGTGATGGTGACTGCGTGGAAGAGCGAAATTTCCACAATTTCCTTTTTAAAAGTGACAACTATGTTTCAGTTGGTAGCTACGTAATGCTCTACCGCCCAATCAACGAGAGCACCCAATTCATCGAAGGATTCAAGTGGATGACCGAACTCACACCAGCAATGAAAAGAGCAATCGCAGAGGCTCGCGTGATAAGAGCATACGCACAAATGATGATGGGCATATATTACGGCACGGCACCAATTCCCGATAGAGTGGCAACCGCAGACAATCCGCTCACAAACTCAGAATCACGTGATGCGGTGATGCAGTGGGTGGCTGACGAAATTGACGCCGCTCTCCCCGACCTCGACGAGCGCAAGAGCACAGGCGACAAGGAAGGCGCATTGAAAATCACTAAGGGATTCGCAAACGCTGTAAAAGGCAAGGCATTGCTTTGGAAGGGTGATTACAACGGTGCAAAAGCCGCGCTGAAAGAGGTGATATCTTCTGGCAAATACGCATTGCTCAAAAATATCAATGATGTAGGACATTTTGCCGGCAACGCTTCCTCTGAATCTGTATTCGAGTTTGAGGTAAAGGCGGATGGAACTTCGCCTAATACTTGGAATACTTTAGCCACTTTTAACTGGAGAGAAGAATTTTTTGCTGGACGTTTTGCAAGTTTGTCTGAAGGAGGAATCTTCAGTACCGGCTGGGGTTGGTTAGGCACAACTGCCGCATTTTCAGAGGCTCTTATCCAAAACGATGGAATAAACTCCGCCCGCAGGAAAGCATGGATAAAGACCTACGACGAGGTTCTCTATGACCTCAGATGGGTTTCAGATGGAGAAAATTTCACTCCTGGAAAAACCAATTTCAAGTCCACAGACAGAGACCGCGGTGTCAACGGGTACCAAGGTTACCTTATAAATGAAGGGTACTTCATTTGGAAAAATGTCCCGCATGACGACAGTGACATTTATAATAACGGCTCTTCTTGGCTCGGACAATACAGCGGGAACTACAGCGTCATGCGCTACGCAGAGGTTCTTCTCTTGTACGCAGAGGCATGCGCCCAGACCGGCGACAATGATGGTCTCCAATACCTGAACCAAATACAGCGACGCGCCGGCTCCGCGCACATCTCGTCTTCGCTCACTCTTCAGGAGGTTCAAAACGAGAAACGCTTTGAACTTTGGCTTGAAGGCAGCCACTCCGCCGACCTTATCCGTTGGGGCAAGACTGAAGACCTCGAAAAAGCGGATTGGATTGTTCCTTTTTTCCGTGATAAATTCAACGAAAGAAACAGCAGCCAACACGAGGGCTATGTGGATTATACCACATACGACCAAGACATGTACAAGAAACGAGGTGCTGGATTCAAGCATGGCAAGAACGAACTTCTTCCATTCCCTCCGCAAGACAGGCTGGAAGCTTATCGCGTCTATCATAACCTCAAACAGAACCCGGGCTGGTAATCAACATCCCATTCTCACATAAAAAACGGTCGTGGCAGAAATCTCAACTGTCACGACCATTTTTTTTGCAATCGTTTGCGCATTTTTTCGCCTTGTTTTACCGCCGAAAATCTTGTTATTAGCGCAATTAGGATTAATATTGCAGGCAGAAATCTAATCATCTAAATTATGAAAAAACTCTTGTATCTTGTGCTGTCGGCGTTTGTGATTTCGTGCGGCGGCAATCAGACCAAACAGCCCGAATCCAAAATCGAGCAAAGCAACATCTACGAGGTCAATATCCGCCAATATACGCAGGAAGGCACGTTGAAGGCGTTTGAAGACAAACATTTGGAGCGACTGAAGGCGCAGAATGTTGATATTCTGTGGCTTATGCCGATATTTCCAATCAGCCAGGAGGGCAGAAAAGGCACGTTGGGCAGTTATTACGCCGTGAAAAATTACGAGGAAGTCAACCCCGAATTTGGCACGATGGAAGATTTGCAACGCCTTGTAAATCACGCACATCACCTCGGTATGAAAGTGATACTCGATTGGGTCCTTCTATAATAAATTTTTCAATAATAAAAAATACAAATTTAGGTGGATTATTTTTTTCAAAAATAAAAA
Organism: Bacteroidales bacterium; assembly: GCA_017530465.1. Lineage (GTDB taxonomy): Bacteria > Bacteroidota > Bacteroidia > Bacteroidales > UBA3824 > UBA3824. Next base: position 58 of record JAFXMJ010000029.1, on the reverse strand, counting down.
CAAAATCAGTAAATAAAGTGATAAACCAAGGAGACATATAAGCATTAGTCATTAAATT
>JAFXMJ010000289.1 GCA_017530465.1 Bacteroidales bacterium | reverse complement strand
TCCACAAACGGCTTTTTCTGCCAGATCTAAATATTTTAAAATTTTTTTCATAAATAGCACCTTTAAATCCATGCTCATATTGCGGATGGTGCTGCCCGCGTACTCCACAGCGTAGCCTGTTGCGCCCGAGGTGGTGAGTTTTGCCATTATATAGAGTGCAACGTCCTTGGCTGTAACGCCTTTGGCGAGTGTGCCCTCGATGTTGATGCGCATCGACTTGGGCTTGCTCTGCAATATGCACTGGCTTGCCAATACTTCGGCTACTTCGCTGGTGCCGATGCCCATTGCCAATGCGCCCACAGCACCGTGTGTGGAGGTGTGTGAGTCGCCGCAGACGATGGTCATGCCGGGGAGCGAGAGTCCTTTTTCTGGACCTACGACGTGGATGATGCCGTTGTCCTTGGTGCCCATTGCGAAGTGGCGTATGCCAAACTCCTCGCAGTTTTTCTTGAGGGTCTCCACCTGCTTGCGGCCGATGGGGTCGTTGATTACTTCCTGCTGGTCCGACGGGGTGTTGTGGTCGGGCATTGCAAAGATTTGGTCGGGACGGAACGCCTTGATTCCCTTGTCGCGCAAGGTGTCAAAAGCCTGAGGCGATGTTACCTCGTGGGCGTACAGACGGTCGATGTACAATTGTGTGGGGCCGTCGGGGATTACCTGCACCACGTGCGAGTCCCAAATCTTGTCAAACAGTGTGTTCATTTGATTGTCGTGATTTATATTATTTGTGTCGCTGATGATTGGTCAAGCGGTCTTTTACAATTATTTTTTTTCTTCTTCTTCGTCTTCCACGTTGTCCTTGTTGGTGATTACGAAATACTTGTTGACTGCATCCACGTATGCCTCCACGGTGGCGAGTACTACGTCGGTATTGGATGCAAAACCGTAACAAATCATTCCGTTGACCTCCACTTGCACGTGTACTTTGCAGGTGTCGTCGCTGCCCTTGTTGATGCTTTGGAGCGTGAGTTCGCGGAGTTCCATCTTGTACTGTGAGAGAAACTTTTTGAGGGCGTTGATTGTGGCGTCCACAGGACCATTGCCGGTGTCTGCCTTCAATTCCCTTACGACGCCGCCGGTGGATATTTGGAGCACTGACACGGGGGTTGTGTCGATGCCCGATGTTACCTGCAATTTCAATATCTTGATGTATTGCTGCTTGGTGTTGTGTCCGCTGACGAGCAAGAGGAGGTCGTCGTCGTGGATTTCCTTCTTCTTGTCGGCGAGGTCGAGGAACTTTTGGTAGAGCGAATCGAGTTCTGCGCCTTCCACATTGTGTCCGAGTGTTGAGAGTCTGTATTTCAATGCGGCGCGTCCACTGCGGGCGGTGAGTACGATGGCGTTTTGGTCGATGCCGATGTCCTGCGGATTCATAATCTCGTAGGTGTCCTTGTTTTTCAACACGCCGTCTTGATGTATGCCCGACGAGTGCGCGAAGGCGTTGCGGCCTACGATAGCCTTGTTGGGCTGCACGGGCATGTTCATCAGATTGCGAACCATGCGCGAGGTTGGGAATATCTTGTGCGTGTCGATGCCAGTGTCGAGTCCGAGGTTATGGTGACATTTCATTATCATCACAATCTCCTCCAACGACGTATTGCCGGCGCGTTCGCCGATGCCGTTGATTGTTACCTCCGCCTGACGAGCACCGTTGAGGAGTCCCGCCATAGTGTTGGCAGTAGCCATGCCGAGGTCGTTGTGGCAGTGAGTGGAGATTATCGCCTTGTCGATGTTGGGCACGTGGTCGAAGAGGTACTTGATTTTTGTGCCGTAGTCCATGGGCAGACAGTAGCCGTTGGTGTCGGGGATATTGACCACGGTGGCACCAGCAGCGATTACCGCCTCAACGACGCGGGCGAGGTATTCATTGTCGGTGCGGCCGGCGTCCTCGGCGTAAAACTCCACGTCCTCCACAAATTTGCGGGCGTACTGCACGGCGTGTTTGGCTCGCTCTATGATTTCTTCACGATTGGAATTAAACTTGTATTTGATGTGCGAATCCGACGTGCCGATGCCGGTGTGGATGCGGCGGCGTTCCATCGGGATGCCTTGTAGTGATTCTGCTGCGACGTCGATGTCCTTCTCCACAGCCCTCGTAAGGGCGCAGATGACGGGACGCGTGGTCGCCTTGCCTATTTCTACCACCGACTTGAAGTCGCCTGGACTCGAAATCGGAAATCCTGCCTCGATAATATCTACACCAAGCAGCTCCAATTGCTTTGCCACTTGGATTTTTTCGACAGTATTCAGCTGACAGCCCGGCACTTGCTCGCCGTCCCTCAGTGTCGTGTCGAAGATATAGACTCTGTTGTTGTCCATAGTTTTATGTATAATTATTGTTGTTTGTTACATATCAAATAAGCCCTTCCCCGTCAAATAGTTTAGCCTTTTGATGGGGAAGGGCTTTGTTGTTGCCGTTGTCGTCGGTTTTGATTCCGCGTCGCCTGCATACGACAGTCCTCCCCTCACGCAATAAGCGCGAGGAGGATAATGGGGAGTATGTGGTGAGCGGGTGTTGTCATTTTGTGTTGTTAAAGTTTTTGTTTTTTTATTGCAACGGGGCAAAGATACATAAAATAATTGTTTTTGCAAGCGTTTTGGGATTAAGTTTATATTAAAAACTTTAATTTTCCGCCAATATGTCCGCCAAGCACACCCTATCGGCTATTGCCGTGACGTCGCGGCGGATGCGGTCTGCGATGGTGTAGTTGAAGGTGTCGTAGTCAAACTTGTCCATATTTGGTATCTGTAGAGCCATGTTGATGATTTTTGGACCGAAGAATATAGCGAAATTCTTATCGCCTACGAATGCCGACACCTTGTCGGCGATGGCAAGGATGCGGGGGAGGTTACATTTGTCCAAATCTTTTTGGGCGTTGTAGAACAATGTGTATTGCGATATTTTTTGGCGGCATTTGAGCTTCTTGACGTTGAGCATTGAGCTTTTTGCTATTATCATATTGTTGGCAAAAGCGGTGCGTCCTTCCATGTCCGCAGTGTAAAATTCGCAGGTTAAGAGTTCTTTCGTGCTTTTGCCTACTTTGTCGGCAATAAACGTTTCGTTAGATATCACTTTGGTCTCGTCGGTATGGATTATCAGCTCGTCCTCGCTTTCGGTTTCGATGTCGCCGTGTATGAAGAATTCCAGCAGATTGCCCCATGGCGTGGAGAGTGTGGGTGACGAGTTGAAGTTTTTTACTTTTTTGATGGATTTGATTGCCGTATTAATATAGTTTTTGTATCGTGAACTGAATATGTAATTGATTATTTTGTGTACAATTACGCCTCCTATTAGGACAATCCACCACGGAAACATCGAAAGACACTTCAACACCAGACACACAAAAATAATTTGCGAAATCACCTTACAGATGATTGTTATCGAGAAATTGGTGTCGTTGTCCTTGATGAATTTTTCGACGTCGAAGCCATCCAAAGCGTCCTCTTTATTCTTGGTGGGCGGCGGAGTGGTCGATTGGGTTTGCGGCGGAATGTATGGCGGCGGCGTTATGTTTTGCGTCGGTGCTATTTTTCGCGGTTCGTATGGCGGCGGTGTTTCGGTTTCGTATTCTGTATCGTATTCAGTTTCTGTTTCAGTCTCTGTTTGGGTTTCTGTTTCGTTTTCGGTCTCATTGACAACTATCGAATCATAGTCAAAATCAGGATTGTCAACTTCGACATCTTTGTAGGGTTCAGGCTCCGGCACAGGTTCAGGCTCAAACAAGTTGTCATAATCGTGCGTTGGCTCTGGCTCAGGTTCATACGACGGCTCTTGGGGCGTTGGGGCTTGTTCATTAGGTTGCTCCAATGCCTCAGATTGCCTGAAAAGTTCTTCAAGTTCGTCAGACTTGCTGCTGTTTTTATTGTTGTTGTCGTCGCCCCAAAAGACATCCTTCTTCGAGCGGCGTGTATAGTCGTTTGTTGCCATAGTTGTTGTAATTTTTTTTGCACTGCTAATTTAGTGCAATTTGCGCTAATTACCAAAAAAAAATTATGCAGATGCGAGAACTTCGGCAATCTTGATGCGATGGTTGATAATTGCAAGGTCGCGGCGAAGATATTTTTCGATGTTGAAATCAAACACATCCGTATCGAAACCTTCATTATCTTTTTGTTCTATCAAGTACATAATGCCATTTTCAAAATACAGAACGAAAGAATAGCAATCAATTGCTTTTTTAATTGTTTTTGCGAAGACACCAATGTCATT
>JAFXMJ010000288.1 GCA_017530465.1 Bacteroidales bacterium | reverse complement strand
GTGTGTATTCCTTGTTGTGCCCAACGGTGAAACAGTAGCCCGGAGGCGGACACTTGCAGCCGAGACGTTGCATTTCGGGACCGATTTTCTCGTAACACATAGGTCCGATGGCTTCAAAGTTGGGTATCACTTCGCGATGGCTTGCCACGATGATTTCGGGCAGAGATTGAATTTCAAATTTTTCCATTTTAGTAATTTGTTTTTGAGAGTTCCGCCACAGCAACAGATGGTCGCGACGTGCTATCAGTTGCCGCAGTTGCTCCTCGGTCTGCGCAATCTTTTGGTCAAGTTGGCGTGCGCTCGGGGTGTGCGAGTCGTCCTCGTACAGTTCCTTGATTTCGTCCAACGAAAACCCGAGGCTTTGAAGGTCGCGTATAGTGCCGAGTTTCTGCATTTGCGATATGCTGTAATAGCGGTAACCTGTCCACTCGTCCACCTCGTCAGGCAGGAGAAGACCTTTTTGCTCGTAATGACGCAGGGTCTTAACAGTTACCTGCATCATCTGTGAAAACTCTCCGATTTTTAACTTTGTTTTGTTACTCATAATCGTACGATTTTGTTTTTGCTAAGCGACTGCAAAGTTAAACTATGCCCCAAGGGACGAGTCAAGAGGGGAAGTGAAGATTTAATAGAATTTAACATTTAAGGATGAATCTTTCCTCTTGCCAATTCTATTGCCTCCTTGCCTGTGAGATGTTCTATGTCGAAGCAAATCATCAACATACGAGAAAAGCCTTTTTCCAACTCTTTTTTCAAATGTTCTTCATCGTTGGGATTATAACGGTTGCCAAGCATACGCGCAAACGAGAGTTTTTCTTCCTCGTTTTCCACAATATGGATTCTGCCAAATGCAATTATACTTCGGTAAAAAGTAGTGTACCTTTCAGGCTGAACATCGTCGCGCTCAATTACGCAGAAAGAAGCCTTGTCGCATTTGCGAATAGCATCCACCTTATGACCGGTTAAGGCACTGTGAAAATACAATTTCCCATCGTCGTACACATAACTGATTGGTACTGCGTATGGATAATCACCATCGCCAAGTAAAGCCAATGTGCCGGCGGTGGCTTTTTGTAAGATAGCGATACTTTCCTCGTTGGAAAGTTGTTGGCGGCTACGCCTCATTTCTCTGAATGTCATTTACTCCAATATTTTTAGTCCAACAATTGAAACTACAAGCGTTACTACGAAGAAAATCCGCCAAAATGTGATGGGTTCGTTAAACACCAACAACCCCACCAACACTGCACCAACTGCGCCAATGCCTGTCCAAATAGGATAAGCAATGCCTACGGGAATGGCCTGAGTGGCTTTTGACAATAGCACCGCACTCAGCGCATATAGGATTACAAATGCCGCAATCCACAGACGGTGCTCTGTGCCGTCGCAGTTTTTGGCGTGTCCGAGGCAGAATGTGAATGCCACTTCGCACAGCCCCGCAAATATCAAAAATATCCAATTCATTTTTTGATTCGTTTTTGAGGGCTGCAAGACTATCTCGGCGACTCCTTCTTATAAGTTGCAAAGGTAGATATTTTCCCCGAAACAATTCCCGAATATATTAAAAATATTACCTTTGCAATACCTCCGCCAACATCTCAAAAAACTTCGCCGCATCTCCGCCGTCCATCTGAACGTGATGGAATTGAAACGAGATGGGCAAAGTTACTCGGAACCAATACTTTCGGTATTTGCCCCACGAGAGAAACGGGTTGCAGTAAACGCCGGAATATTGATTGACAATGCAGTCGATTTCGGTGCCGGTAACTGCCGATGTGCCAATGATTGCCGCGCCTTCGTCTAAAATGTTGCTGCACGATTGCGCCGCCTTTTGTGTAATGGTGTTGTAATCTGTATTAAAACGTTGAAAATCATCGTTGTAAGGAATGTCGCAAAAGCACAAATTACCCTTTGCGTCGTTTACAATAACGTTGACGGCAATATGGTCGTAATTGTAAAGTTTGCCTTGCTCGGGGACGGTGTAAAATTCCTCAATTTTGTTAGCCGCCTTGCCGATGCACCAACACAAAAGCATATTGAATTTATAACCCTTTTGTTTGCTGAGTTTATAAATTTTAGTTACGTCGAAAGTCTTTGTAATTGTTACCATTGGCATAGGCGACTTCATCCAATAGTTGAAGGCTTGTGCACGTGATGTTTCCGATGGGTTGATTTCGCGTTTCATAGTTACTTATATTGTTCTAAATTGCTGAGAGCCTCTTTGTTGTTGCCTGTTACCATAGCGAGTTTTTTGCAACCGTCCATTTCGGCGCACGAGCCGCAGGTGGGATAACCTTTATCCTTGGCACACAGACGGATAGGGCAAAGATGGTCGCAAAAAGGAGTCTTGACACCCTCGATACGGCAGCCGGTGCAGTTAATCATTTCGGGTGTGATTTCCACGTGGTTGAGTTCCGACCAATGACGTGCCACCTTTTGGCGTAAGTCATTGTCGTTGTTGATAGTAGCAATGCGTGCCTCGCATTTTTCGCAGTTCAAACCGCAATAGGCAATGAAGTTGTTCATAGTGATGATTGTTTTGTTTGATGTGCAAAGATAATGGTTTTTGGCGAGAATGAAAAAACTTATTAAATTTGTACCGCAAAACTTTTGAACTATGAAACATTCCGCAGCCACAGAGCAACTTTTTGACCAAGTAATAGCCGATACGCCGCCCGAAATCAAGCGTGAGGTGGAATGATCGTACCAAATTGCCGACAAGATTTATGCCGCCTTGCGGCGCAAAGGTCTGTCGCAAAAGGAGTTTGCGCGTCTTGTTGAAACTTCCGAAGCGTCAGTGTTCAAATGGATTGGTGGCGGACATAACTTCACCATTGCGACATTGGCAAGGATCGAGGAGGCGTTGGGGGAATATATGATAAAGGTGTAATGTCAATTGAGGTGCAGTTTATGTGAAATGTTCTCAGCAAAAGTCATAAAATCTTTTTTGCTTTTGACATTCTTTTGAAAGTAAGTTTTTTGCGACTTCACACCTCTAACCTCTCCATATAATCATCCATATAAAATGTCGTTTTTTTCGGCGCGGATAGTGTTGAAACCGACGAACTTGTAGATTTCACAAATGAAATTATGGTTCGTTAAACACATTGCAAACAATATTGACCGGCTGATATTTTTGTGTTAACCATTAAATTTGTATTTTCAAGTGCCATCGTGATATCTTTTCTATTCATGCCGATATGTAATGTTGGCACCTTATACATATTATCTCGAAAAATAGGAAGATTGTCCCATAAATTTATAATTTGTTGACGAAACTTACCATTATTATCGACAATGTTCCATCTGTTAGAGAAGTCAGGGTATACAGCAATAATTGGAAGTCCACAAGTATTAATACCGTAATCAATTTCTTCGCGTAAAGCCAAACTATTTTTTGTTATTGAACTAAGGAAAAGTATGATATTCTTGGAATTCCTTAGACGTTCGTGAAGTCGTGGTTTCAAAGTCGTCTCCCAATCACTATCGTCCC
>JAFXMJ010000287.1 GCA_017530465.1 Bacteroidales bacterium | reverse complement strand
CATTTTCCCTCCAAATATCAAAACTTTTTCAAAAAACCGAAACAAAAATTTTTTTTGTACATTTTTTGTAATTAGTAGTAGCAAAAACACATTATCCACAAAAAACGAGCATTATGCTGGACATCCTCTCGGGTAAGACCCTTAAAAGCAGACTCATCCGCGGATTGTGCATCGCCGCGCTGCCGCTCCTGATTATCGCTGTAATTATGGTGGTGATGACAACGACCGTCAACAATCAAGCCAATGATTTGGCATACAAATACTTACGAATCGTCTTGAAGCGTGGGAGGAAATCTCATCCGTAAAGACCGAACTCGTGCAAAACCTTCTGAACATCAGCCATAAAAACAGCGACAATTCCGCTCTATATGCCGAAAGGGCGGCGCGACTTGTCTGCAATGCGTCAGTGATTGATTCGCTGGACATCGAGGGATTTTTCGAGCCTTATAGGACAGAAATCAGTCAAGTACTCGCACGATTAGGCAGAACGCTCCCTAATTCCGAGATGAGCGACATCAACACCCTGTACGACAGATTTATGACCCTTGCCGACATCTACATCGAAAATTCGCAAATCGCATTCACCAACATGCGCAAAATCAGCCAAAAAAGTCTTGACGGCTACGAGGAATGCCGCAAAATCCAGGAGTTGACATCCGGCATGGTCAATGGAACAGCCCTCGACATAGATTCGTCGCTGTCAAGGATGCGGCTGCTGGTAATCATTGGACTTATATTTTCGATTGTGGTCATCATAATAACGGCGACGGCACTCATCAAGACTATGATAGAGCCGCTCAAAAGAGGCATCCACGACGCCACCGAACTTTCGGACGGCAACCTCACTTTCACCATCAATCGCACCGACTCAGAGAGCGAAATCGGAATGTTGCAAAACTCGATGGCGCGGCTTTCCGACAATATCAAGATGATTATCACCTCCATTTCGGAATGTTCGTCCAAAATATCCGACGCCAGCAACTCCCTCAACGATATTAGCGGCACGATGAACAATGCCGCAAGCGACCAAGCCGCGTCGGCTGAGGAGGTGTCGTCGTCGATAGAGGAAATGGCGTCGTCCATCAGCCAAAACAACGACAACGCCCGCGAGACCAAGGTAATCGCCCAAAACACCGCGCAGACTATGAAGAACTGCAGCGCGTCGGCGGCTAAGTCGGTGAAAGCTATGAACCTAATCGCCGAAAAAATATCCATCATCGACGAAATTGCCTTCCAGACCAACATCCTCGCGCTCAATGCGGCAGTGGAGGCGGCACGCGCTGGCGAAAACGGCAAAGGCTTTGCCGTCGTTGCAGCGGAAGTGCGCAAACTCGCCGAGCGCAGTGCATTGGCAGCCAAGGAGATAGACGTAGTCTGCAACGACGGACAAGCATTGGCGCAAGACACTGGCACGGCAGTACAAGGTGTATTGCCAGAGATAGAACGCACCGCCAATCTCGTTCAGGAAATCGCAACCGCATGCTCCGAACAGACCGTTGGCAGCAATCAAATCAACATCGCCGTACAGAGGTTCAACGAATCTTCGCAGCAGTTTGCGTCGCTCGCACAGGAAATGTCAGACAATAGCAACGCGCTCCTGCAACTCGCCGATGACCTCTCGCAACTCATTAGCTTTTTCAAAACCAACTAAAACAGAGATAATTATGAAGAAAACAATACTCACATTTTTTTGCGTCCTCGCATTGGCGGCTGGCGCATCGGCACAGGACGACGACGACCTCGGCCTTGCATTTGAAAACGAAGACGATGAATCGGGCGCATATATCAGCGGCGGATTCGACCTCACGAGCGCATACGCATGGCGCGGCAACCTGCTTGTAAAGGGCGCAAATTTCCAGCCCTACATCGAATTTGGCGCAGGTCCTTTTGCCATAGGAGCGTGGGACTGCACCGACTTCCATGGCGACTTCAAGGAGTTTGACCTCTACACGTCCATCACAGCCGGACAAGTGACATTCACATTCACCGACTATTACTCGCCGGAAGGTCCTGACGCGCCCAAGTACGGCAATTACAAGAACGACGAGACCGCCCACACATTTGAATTTTCTGTAGATTGGGAAAGCGAATTTGGTCTCGACGCATCCATGAACGTGCTGCTCTACGGCGCGGACAAGAAGTACTGGCTCGAAGGCATCGACGACGACAAGGCTTCCAAAAACGCCTACGGAACATACTTTGAACTCGGCTACACTGCCACTGTCAAGGATGTCGATTTCAGGACTTTTGTAGGCTCTGTGTTCAACCAATCTACATGGTACGGCGACGGCACAGGCACCCACAAGGGCGTCAATGTCGTCAACCTCGGCGTATTGGCATCCAAGGAAATCAAAATCACCGACAAATTCTCCCTGCCCGTCTATGCCTGCTTCGGCTACAATCCTCAGGCCAACGACGTAGCCGCATTTGCAGGCTTCACACTCTCATTCTAACGAACTAAAAATTAGTCCAGAATTTTATCTTTACCAGATACACCAATCCATTGAGATCGCTGCCGCTGGCGATGTGTACGTTGTCGCAATGCAAACTTGTGAAGAAAAGATTGCGGTACTCCACGCCAGCCGACAGGGTCAGATGGTCGTTGAGGAGGAAATTGATGCCGCCAAAGGGCTCCAATGCCATCACAAAACACTTGTCAGCCTTTTGGTAGGTGACGTCGTATGACTGGCTGGAATAGTTCCACGTCTCGTCTTCCACAGTGTGGTTGCTGTAATTGACGCCGCCAAATCCAAGCCTTGCGCCCGCATTAAGATAGAAGAACGACTTCCTCAAAAAAGTCTGCTCGGCATACACGCCGCCATAAAACCCGTGGAAACAAAACTTGCAGTCGTCATACTTGTTGGAAAGGCGGCTGTCTTCCTCGCGTGTAGTCTGGAATCCCCTGCAAAAAAAGCCAAGACCCAGCCCGTTTTCGATGGTGAGTCCGCCGCCAAAGCCAAACGCACCAGTAAGGCGACGATCAACTCCGTCTGTAAAACCAAATCCAGCATCAAAGCCAAATTCAAGATAACGCTGCGCCATCACATTGAAGCTCAGCATCATCAGAGCAATTGCAATTAATATTTTTTTCATATCGATATAAATTTTAATGGTTTCAACTCCACAAAAATAAACAAAATTCCACGAAACAAACTTTTTTTTTGCTCAAACAAATATTTTTGTTCAAAAATTTTTTTTTTAGTACACTTTTTGAATATATTTGTGTGGCAATAAATATAGCAAAAACAGCTAACAAAGATTACAGATTATGGCACTTATCAAGACACACAATATGTCCACAAGGGCGCGCATGAATACCATGCTGGTATTTTTTGGCGTTATGGCGATGATATTCATAGTGGTTTCGCTTGGATTGGTGGTGAGGAACTACCTCGGCAAAAGCATCGAAGAAAACGTAAAATCCGACGTCAAAGGATTCGTTAACACCCAGGACGCCTACAATTTTGCCTTCGACAAGAGTTGCAGGCAGATGCTCAGCTCCATCGACAGCTATCTGGACCTCAATGGCGGACTCGACATCAACGGTGCAGCCACCACAATGGGCGGGCATCAGGTAAGCACGTGGAAGGCGGGCGACGTAGTGGTCAATGACAACAACCTCATGCTCGAGACCCTCGCCAGGACTGCCCCGGGCAACCATCTCACCATCTACCAAAAGACTTCGGAAGGCTACGTGGTGATTGCCACATCCATCAAGAAAAACGGACAATACATCACCGGCTCAATGCTCGACGACCAAAACGTACTTGCCAGCATCGAAAAGACGGGATTTTTCTACGACAGGACAAGCATCGCGGGAGTGTTTTACATTGGCATCTACCAGACAATGAAACTCAATGGAGAAGTAATTGGCGTATATTTCACGGGACAGGACGAAGCCACAATAGCGCAGGAGGAACACGCCTTCAATACCACGACATTCCTCACCAACGGTTTCGTACTCTGGACCAAAGAGCCAAACTTCTGCTACGTAGTGCCGGACGACAAGCGCAAAGACTGGTCAAAAGTGCCTGACGAAGTATATCAGGATATGATACAAAACAAGGACGGCAAGCCACACACCTTCGATTTCACCTACCTCGGCACCGACTACGAGACTGTATATGTGTATGACATCAATATCTATTCGTACATTCAATTCGTATATCCCGTAGCCGACAAATACTCCACGCTGCCCAATGTCACCATCCCAATCGCAATTGCCATCATAGTAATTGTAGTACTGATAATAATCGGTTCCAACAGGCTCATCAACTTGATAATCAAAGATGTAGGCGGCGAACCGCACGAAGTGAGGGCTATTGTGGACAAGATAGCCGACGGCGACATGACCGACTCCAACCGCGCCGACACGCACAAGGCGACAGGCATCCTCAAATCGGCGTTCACGATGGCAGACAATCTCAAGGACATCCTCAAGAAGATTTACGACGGCGCAAATTCGTTGCAGCAGTCGAGCTCGGAAATCACCAGTACCACACAAAGGCTCTCCGAAAACGCCAGCTACCAGGCTTCCAACGCCGACAGCATTGTGATGGCGGT
>JAFXMJ010000286.1 GCA_017530465.1 Bacteroidales bacterium | reverse complement strand
CTGCAACTCTACAATGTGTCGATCTCGGAACTCCGCAGCCGCCTTATGAATACGATAGCCGGTACGCGGATTACCGAATTACATTCGTACAGCGCGTATATGCCTGTGTATTTGGCGGATAGCGGCGAATCGGTGGACGATTTCGTAAAGACCGGCAGCATCGAAATCACCGACCCAACCACCAACCAAAAGGTTTTTGTGCCGGTGCGCCAATTGGTGAAAATTGCCAACGGCGAAGAACTCAAAAACATCGTCGCGGGCAAGACCGGCGAATATATTCCGGTGTGTTTTTATGGCGTGACAGACGGTGAAATCCTCTCAAAAAACATCGAAACTCTCGTCTCAAAACGCAAAAATTGGGACGTGGAATTTGGCGGTTCATTTTTCAGCAACAAGGTGATGATGACGCAGTTGGTGGTGATTTTGATAATTTCGCTTGCGTTGATGTATTTCATTTTGTGCGCACAATTTGAGAGTTTTTTGCAGCCGTTGATTGTTCTTTTGGAAATTCCGATAGACATTGCGGCGGCGTTGTTGGTGCTGTTGATTACGGGCATTTCGCTCAATCTGATGTCGGGCATCGGCATCATTGTTTCGTGTGGTATTATCATCAACGATTCAATACTTAAAATCGACACTATCAACGAGTTGCGCAAGCAAGGATTGACGGTAAAAGACGCTGTTCATACGGCGGGTTTGCGGCGATTGAGGGCGATAATTATGACTTCGCTCACTACAATTGGCGCGATGCTGCCGATATTGTTCACGAGCGATATGGGCTCCGAACTCCAACAGCCCCTCGCCGTCGTAATGATAGCCTCGATGACGATTGGCACGTTGGTGAGCCTGTTTGTAATCCCGGTTGCGTACACGAAAATTGTTGGGTCGTAAAACGTAAATTGATGTTATGAAAAAGAAGTTTTTTTTGATAATTTTTGTTCTGATTTCGTCGGTGGCGACCGCGCAGTTGCGGCTGTCGCTCGATGATGTAATTGCGTTGGCGAAGGATAGTTCGCTTACGGCGTTCAGGTACAAGAATATGTACTTGGCTAATTATTGGAACTTCAAGAGTTTCAAGGCGCAACGCTTGCCGTCGCTCACTCTCGATGTGCAGCCCGTGGTCTATAACCGTCAACTCGTGTCGCGTTACGATTCGGAAAACGACATCGACATCTACCGCCAACAAAAATCCTACGCGGCAAGTGCGGGGTTGACATTGACGCAAAATTTTGACCCGTTGGGCGGCACTTTTTATGTGACCACGAGCCTCGATTATCTGCGCGGTTTTGGCGACAACACTTTCAATCAATATACCGCCGTCCCGTTTATAATTGGGTATCGGCACAATTCGTTTGGGTTCAATCAATTCAAATGGGACAGAAAAATCGAGCCATTAAAATTTGAAAAAGCAAAACTCGAATATCTTTATAATACTGAATTGATTGCAATACAGGCGGTTCAATATTTTTTTCAATTGGCATTGTCGCAGGCGCAATATGATAACGCCGTGATACAGAAAGACAAATGCGATTCGCTTTACCTCATCGGGCAATTGAAATACAACATCGCTTCCATCACCAAATCGGATTTGATGACGTTGGAACTTGACGTGCTCAACGCGCAAAATTCCATTGCGACGGCTCAGGTGGCGGTCAGGCGCGATATGTTGAGATTGACGTCGTATTTGGGACTCGACCGCAATACGCAATTACAATTGATCCTCCCCGAAAAACCGCCAAACATTGCCATCAATTACAATGCTGCAATCGAGATGATGCACAAAAATAGTTATATGATTTTGGAAAAAATGCAGTCTGTTTCGGAGGCGGAAATGAATCTCGACCGCATCAGGAAATCCAACCGAGTTTCGGCGGGAATTTCGGCGAGTGTGGGTTACAATCAGGAGGCTGAGGAATTGAAAGACGCTTACCGCGACCCGATGCGCAGGGACGTGATTTCGGTGTCAATTTCGGTGCCGTTGGTGGATTGGGGCGTCAGAAAAGGTCAAAAAAATCAGGCTGCTAACGCGCTCGATATTGCCAAAATCGACCAAGCGCAAAAGATGGACGAATTGGAGCAAAATGTCATAAATACTGTTGCGGAGTTCAATACTCGTTACGATTTGTTGATAACAGCCGAAGAATCGTTGAGGCTTGCGAAGGCGGTCTATGAACAAAATATCCTGAATTTTCAAAATGGTTCGTGTGATATTACAACATTGTCGTCGTCGCAAACAAGACTGTTAAACGCTCAAAATCAATACATTACGTCAATGCGGGATTATTGGAGTTGTTATTACGAAATTCGCTCGCAGACATTGTTTGACTTCATCAGCAATTCGCCGCTGAACATTGACGCCGCCTACGGCGACGTGAGGTTTTAAAAAAGTTGAAAAAAGGAACGTCATCATTTACGATTATTATCGTGGCATTGTGCCTGACGATAATTGGGTTTGTGTTTCTGCCGATGCTGCCGGTGAAACTAAGCCCCGACCAATCGTTGCCGTCCATCAACGTCAATTTTGGTATG
>JAFXMJ010000285.1 GCA_017530465.1 Bacteroidales bacterium | reverse complement strand
GTGAATTGTTTGAAAAGCCGGTTGAAATATGAATGGTCGTTGTAGCCAAACATTTTTGCAATGGCTTTGATGGAATAGTCGGTGGTGATGAGGGCGAGTTGAGCCTTGTCGATCTTGCGCTTGGTGATGTAGGCATTTGGAGTGTCGCCGGTTTCGCGCTTGAAAACACGTATAAAATTGTCTTTTGACATACAGGCTTTCCCGGCAAGAGTTTCGAGGTCGATACGGCTGTCGAGATGTCGGCGGATATAGTTGATAGTTTGATTGATACGGCTGTCGGCAACGTCCTCTTTCGGTACTGCGAATTTGAAAAACCGCGACATCAAAATATACAAAATCCCTCGTGATTCCATCTTGTTATGAAGCGGACTTTGATGATAGAGGCGGACGTTGCTGACGAGGGTGTGATGGTTGTCGTATGCCACAGGGTTTGATTCGGGAAGTTTCAAAAACGGGTTCAATTCGCTAAGGCGGCGGATTAGGCAGAGGTCGGATTCCGAAGCCTCCACCTCCACGGGAAAATTATATTCGTCGAGGATGCCCGCGCCGGTTTGGTCTTCGTAAATGTGGATGTAATAATGCGCAAACTTCGATTTGCACACGCAGTTGTGTTGGGCAAATGCGGGAATAAGATACAGGTGTCCGGGCGTAAGTGTGTAATTGTCAACACCTATGCAAACCTCAGCCTCGCCGTCGGTAACATAGTAGAGCCGGGCGAATGGGCTACGGACGTTTTTCCAATTCCAATCGCTGTTGTGCTGTGCAAACCCCACGTTGAGGGGCAGAAATTGAATTTTTGATATTGATATTGGCATAATCAAAACAATTAGTCCGACAAATATAACGCTTTTTTGGCTGATTGCATAACAAAAACGATAAACTATTGTACAATATCGACTTTTATAGCCTGAAATTTGGAATGTAGCGTTTTATTTGGTTTCTTTGCGTTGACAAAATCGATAACCATTATGAAAAGACTTATTTTATCAATAGCAATTTCTGCATCGGCGTTGATGGCTGATGCGCAGAGCGTTGCACCGTGCGGATCCGTGCCAAGCAACAACCAAATCCAATGGCAGGATATGGAGATGTATGCCTTTATCCATTATTCCTTAAATACTTACACCGACCAAGAGTGGGGATTTGGCAACGAGTCTCTCGAACTTTTCAACCCCTCTGACCTCGACTGCCGACAGTGGGCTAAGGTGTGCCGTCAATCTGGAATGAAGGGCATTATTTTCACCGCCAAACACCACTGCGGATTTTGTATGTGGCCGTCCAAATTCACCGATTATTCCGTAAAAAACACCCCGTGGAAGGGCGGCAAGGGCGACGTTGTGAGGGAACTCGCCGAGGCGTGCAAGGCGGAAGGATTGAAATTTGCCGTCTATCTTTCGCCGTGGGATCGCAACCATCCCGAATACGGCCGTCCCGAATACGTAACATATTTCCGCAACCAACTCCGCGAACTCCTCACCGAATATGGCGATATGTTTGAAGTTTGGTTCGACGGTGCTAACGGCGGCGACGGATGGTATGGCGGCGCCAACGAAACAAGGCGCATCGACGGCAAGACATATTACGGCTGGGCAGAAACTTTCAAGATGATTCGCGAGTTGCAGTCAAAATGCCTGATTTGGAACGACGGCGGCGAGCGTGGCGACATCCGTTGGGTGGGCACCGAGGCGGGCAACGTCGGCGAAACCAATTGGAGTCTGATGTACCGCACGGGCGACACGCCTTACCAAATGTTGCATTTTGGAGTGGAGGACGGCGATGTTTGGTGTCCCGGCGAAACCAACACGAGCATACGTCCGGGATGGTTTTATCACGACACCGAAAACGAACACGTAAAGAGCCTCTCAAAACTGATGGACACGTATTACAAGAGTGTTGGGCGCAATTCAACGTTGTTGCTCAATTTTCCGATTGCCCCCAACGGTCGCATCCTCCCAAACGACAGCCTTCGCGGAATCGCTTTTTATAAGATGATTCAAGAGGTTTTCAAAAACGACCTCGCCGCCAATGCCAAGATGAAAACTGTTGACAATCAAACTGTTATCACTTTTAAAAAAACTACGGCTGTCAATCGTTTTGTGGCAGAGGAGGACATCAGGTATGGTCAGCGCGTAAAAAAATTCTCTCTCGAAGCACTCGTTGACGGCAAATGGATTCCGCTCAAAGACCAACTTGCAAACAATGGCGACGGGCTCACCACCATCGGACGGCGGAGGATTATTTGTTTTTCAACTGTTAATGCCAACGCGCTGAGGTTCACGGTGTTGGATTCCAAATGCAAACCCATCATCAAGCGCACATCGGCGTATCGCGCGCCCGAACTCACAGCCGACATTCCCAACTCTGGCGAAAAACTGTCGTCAAACCTGCATATCTTTATGCCGTCGCCCAAACAGATGTTTATCGATTACGACAACGAACAGACTATCACCTCGTTCCGCTACCTTCCGCCGCAAGACACCCGCAACGGACTTGTTACGCATTACACGCTTTGGGCATCGAAAGATTGGCAGCATTGGGAAAAAATCTCCTCGGGCGAGTTCTCCAACATTGTCAACAATCCGATATGGCAGACCGTGAAATTTTCGCCCATACGAGCCAAAATCCTCCGTTTTGAAGCCGACCGCCTTGCCGAGGGTGACAGGCTTGGATATGGCGATATTGAGGTGGTTACAAATAATGATTTGCCGCGCTGACGGAACGATTGAGAAGATTGTGCTGACGCAGGAAGGGATTGGAAATTGATAAATTGAGAATTGATAATTGAAAGTTAAAAATCGAAAGTTAAAATGAAAAGACAACTTCTGACCTTGTTAATTGTTATGCTGTCGGCGATTCAGACATTTGCCGACGGACG
>JAFXMJ010000284.1 GCA_017530465.1 Bacteroidales bacterium | reverse complement strand
GCCGTTCAAGTACTTCTTTGATTCTTTTACCGATGTGTAGGCTCATTGCCCGAGTGTTTTGAGTGGCTGACGAGATTCCAATTTCAGACCAACACAAAAATAGCGTGGAATCCTTATTTCGCCCGTTCCCACACTCAGAGGTCCTTCGCTACCCATACACGTTGAAACAGGCAACGATTACCACGCCGTATAAGGTATAATAAGGGTACACAAATCTATGCGTACCGATATGATACACCTCAACGGTCGCTTATCGTTGCTATGTCTCCGACGTGTATTGATGAATTTGCGAAGATTCTGAGCGTCAAAAACAAAGCTTAATAAACGCCTTACATATATATATACGTCCCACCCGCCGCTTTGCAACGGCGAGTGATTAGTGCAAAATTATATTGTTTTGGGGAGATAAACAAAAAAAATGTAAATTTTCCCTCGTTTTTTACATCAAAAAATGTAAAAAAGCACCCAAAAATTACACTTTTTGAAAATCAGACCTATTATAAAAAAATTACCGCCAATTTTTATCCAAAAAAATTGACGGTAATTGACGAAAAAATTTGGTTTATGGGTCATTTTGCAGGCTGAAAAAAAGGACTATGCTTCAATGGGTCATTTTGCAGGCTGAAAATAATCTTGTCGTTTGGAGTTTCCAAACATAAAGCATAACTTTGTCTTTTGTAGACTGAAGCATATCGTGGCACTGCTGGGGAGCAACCACGTAAGGAATAAGTCTTCAATAGTGGAAAATAATCGGGACGATGCCATTTAGAACGCACCGTCCCTTTGTTTATTTTCCATTATTCAATGCCTTGAAAAACCCTTTGATAAACCTTTTGCGGCTATCTTCTTTCATGCCTGCGTGCACGTTCAGACGTTTTTTCAGTGCGGAGAATAATCCTTCAATCATGTTATTCGTGTTTGGCATTCCAACACATTCAGGCGACAAATACGTGAACAAATACTCCATATAGTAGTTCAAACTGTTGACCGCCGTACGCAGCTTTTTGTGCGTGTAGCACCACTTGCCAGTATCCATAGAGACTGTCCTCTCGCAGAGTACAGTGTGCCACCTCGCATTCCAATCTGCATATTCTTGTGTGAACGCCACCTTGTCCAACTTAGTCAAACGTTCAACAATAGCCGCCAGTTCTTTGGAGGCTTGCAGCCTCGGATTGCCGGTCAGATACCTTGTTACAATCTGCTTCATGTGAAAATGGCACATCTGTATCTTGTAGTCAGAAAAGATGTCGAACAGAGCCCTGAAACCGTCAATTATGACACCCTTTATCACGAACCCCCTGCTTTTGATGCTTTGTAATGCCCGAAGATAATCTTCGGCTTTTTCATGGCTGATAAAATCAAGATAAATAGCCTTGCCGCTATCATGGTCGACGGCGAGGATGACCCCCCAGTTGTGCCCCCAATAGGTTACGTCAAAGTGGACATAGCCACTGCCAGCAATATTTGGTTGCTCCCATGGCATCTCGATTTTACGAAGTTTTCGCTTAATGGTGGAGACACTGACATTATAGGACTCAGCGATGTCGGCAATGCTTTGTTTTTTATCCATGTAGAGTTCCCAAATATCATCTAGCGCTGCTCTCTCGCCGCCGCGAAACTGTCGTCCGCAATTATTACACTTGTACAATTGCACACCAGATCTGACACCATTTTTTTTGATTACGGACGAATCGCAATAAGGACATTTTTTTTGTACATTTCAGTTTAAATTTTAGTATCTTGAATGGCACAAAGATACTAATAATTAACTAATTGCAGCAATTTCAGCCTGCAAAATGACCCATTGAAGACTTTTTCTCAACTGTTTTAGGCTGAAGGACCTTGAAGTTTGTAACTTATTATATTTTAATATATTACAGCGTTTTCAGCCTGCAAAATGACCTATATACCAAAAATTTTCGGTAATTGACGTTCAAAAAATTGACGTTCAAAAAATTACAGCGACTTGTTGATGGTGCGGCTCAGGACGTCGAGTTGCTGTTCGCGGGTGAGTTTCACGAAGTTGACGGCGTAGCCCGAAACGCGGATGGTGAGCTGCGGATATTTTTCGGGATGCTCCATTGCATCTACGAGGAGTTCGCGGTCAAAGACGTTGACATTCAGATGATGTCCGCCGTCGGGCGTGAAGTAGCCGTCCATCAGGGAGACGAGATTGTCGATTTTGGCGTTGTCGTCGTTGCCAAGCGTAGAAGGCGAAATGGCAAATGTGTAAGAAATGCCGTCGTGAGAATGTTGGAACGGGAGTTTGGCAACCGAACTTAAAGCGGCTACCGCACCCTTGACGTCGCGGCCGTTCATCGGGTTTGCGCCCGGTGCAAAAGGCACTCCGGCAGGGCGACCATCGGGAGTTGCGCCGGTGTTTTTGCCATAGACCACGTTGGATGTGATTGTGAGAATCGACTGCGTGGGCGTGGCGTGGCGGTAGGTCTCGTGCTGACGGAGGTATTCCATAAATTTTTCGGTAATCATCAGCGCGAGTTTGTCGGTGCGCTCGTCGTTGTTGCCAAAAGGTGTGATGGGGTCGCCCTCGTTTTTGAAGCCGACAGCAATGCCCCTTTCGTCGCGGATTACACGCACTTTGCCGTATTTGATGGCTGCAAGCGAGTCAGTTACGATACTGAGGCCGGCGATGCCTGTAGCGCGGGTGCGCTGTACGTCGCCGTCGATGAGCGACATTTGGTATGCCTCGTAGTCGTACTTGTCGTGCATATAGTGGATGATTTTCAGGGCGTTGACGTATGTCTTGGCGAGCCAACGCATCATATTTTCAAACTTTTCCATCACCTCGTCGTACTCCAAATACTCGCCCCTGATAGGCTCGAAGTTGGGACCAACTTGTTCGCCGAGCATCTCGTCCCTGCCGCCGTTGATGGCGTAGAGGAGGCATTTGGCGAGGTTGGCGCGTGCACCAAAGAATTGCATCTGTTTGCCGATTTTCATCGGGGATACGCAGCAAGCGATGCCGTAGTCGTCGCCATAGTCGGGGCGCATCAGGTCATCATTTTCGTATTGAATTGCGCTTGTCTTTATTGACATTTTGGCGCAGTAACGCTTCCAATTTTCGGGCGCGTTGTTGAACCAAAGCACGGTCAAGTTGGGTTCGGGCGCGGGACCGAGGTTTTCGAGGGTGTGGAGGATGCGGTAAGAGGTCTTAGTTACCATCGACCTGCCGTCAACACCTTGACCGCCAATACTTTCCGGTACCCAAATCGGGTC
>JAFXMJ010000283.1 GCA_017530465.1 Bacteroidales bacterium | reverse complement strand
GTGGTCAGGGACTGTGATTCAGACCATCCCACGCTCGACAATCAGGCAGTCCTTTTGGCGCGAAACCCAAAAGATCACAAGTCGTCTTGGAATTTGGCGTTTCCTAAGACCTATTGCTATCCGTATGGCTTCACGGCGGCGGAGCAGTGCGGCGGCGAGGTTCATTTTGCATATACTGATGATAATGACTACGCATCGCTCCTATGGAATTTCGGTGACGGCACTTCATCCACCGACCCCGCGCCTGTCCATTCATATACCGCCAATGGCAAATACACCGTCTCCGTTACCATCAATTACAACTCCACCGACCGACCCACCCGCATCGTCACCCAAGACGTTTTCGTAAACAACATACCGAAAAAATTGGTGATTGTTCGTGAATAAAAAAATCCGCAGACATTATAATAATATACTGTCTGCGGATTGATTTGTTTCCGATAGCCGTAATCTAACAAGGAATTACAGCAGAGCGTCTATCTTCGCCTTGAAGTCCGACTCCTTGATAGTGCCGACGTGCTTGTCGGCGACCTGTCCGTCCTTGAAGAATAGGAAGAACGGGATGTTTCTAACGCCGTATTGTGCGCCGATTTCGGGGAAGTCGTCCACGTTGATTTTTGCAACCAGGGCTTTGTCCGCGTATTCGTCGCTGATTTTTTCGACGATGGGGAGCATGCTGCGGCACGGGCCGCACCACTCTGCCCAGAAGTCGATGACAGCCACTTTGGAGCCGCCCACGGCCTTTGCGAAACTTTCGTCGGTAAGATGTATTGTCGGCATGGTTTTGAGAGTTTAGAGGTGAATGAATACGTTGTCTTTACTTAGCGAACTCCACGAGTTTGCCGCCGTACTCGCTCAGGAGCACCGTGAGCGAATTGAGCGAACCTTCAAGCTCGTTGAGGTCGAGGTTCTCGAGTTCGAGCGTGTCGCGGAAGATTACGCGGTTGTTGTCGTCGATTGCGAATGCGCCATGCACAATCTCGCGGTTTTTCTTGAGGAGTGCTTCGAGCACTTCGACGGTGATGTTCTTGAGCTCAAACATTGGCTGCTCGAGCACCAGAATCGGGTCTGCACATACGAGCACCATGTTTTTGATGCCCTCAGTCTCCTTGCTGATAACGAAAATTTCGTTCTCTGCGTCTTCCTTGACGATGGAGTATTCAAGGTCGAGCAGGTAGTTCTTTACTTTGTCGAAATTGTTTTCCATAGTAGATCTTTATTAGATGTATTTTTACTTTTTTTGTCCACCCCAAAGATAAGAAAAGATTTTTGATTATTGCAAATGTTTGTGCAAATTTTTTTTCAATTTTTTGATTTCCGCAAATTTTTGCTAATTTTGCACGTCAGAACAAAAACGTAAAACATTAATATACAAAATGGAAATTCCTGCAAAATATGACGCCGCCAAGTGCGAGGACAAGTGGTACAAGTATTGGAACGACCACGGCTTCTTCCATTCGGAGCCGGACGGTCGCAAGCCTTTCACCATCGTAATCCCCCCGCCAAACGTTACTGGCGTTTTGCACATGGGCCATATGCTCAACAATACCATTCAGGACATTTTGACCCGCCGCGCAAGGATGAAGGGCTACAACGCCCTCTGGGTGCCTGGCACCGACCACGCTTCCATCGCAACGGAGGCAAAGGTGGTTCAGAAACTCGCCAAACAAGGCATCAAGAAGCGCGACCTCACCCGCGAACAATTCCTCAAATATGCCTGGGAGTGGAAGGAGGAGCACGGTGGCATCATCCTCGAACAGCTCAAAAAACTCGGCGCGTCCTGCGACTGGCAGCGCACCGCCTTCACAATGGACGAACTCCGCAGCGAGTCGGTGATGAAGGTATTCGTTGACCTCTACCGCAAAGGTTTGATTTACCGTGGATTGCGTATGGTCAATTGGGACCCGAAGGCGCAGACAGTGCTCAGCACCGAGGAGGTCATCTACCGCGAGGAAAAGAGCAAGCTCTATTACCTTAAATATTATGTGGCTGATGCCGACACCAATCCTGTGGTAGTCACCGGCAACGAAGGCGAAGTGGTTCATAAGGATGCCAACGGCTATTACGCTGTTGTAGCCACTACGCGTCCCGAGACCATCATGGGCGACACCGCAATGTGCATCAACCCCAAGGACGTCAAGAACCAATGGCTGCGCGGACACAAGGTCATCGTGCCGTTGGTTGGTCGCGTAGTGCCTGTCATCGAAGACCGCTACGTTGACATTGAGTTTGGTACGG
This sequence comes from Bacteroidales bacterium, assembly GCA_017530465.1. GTDB lineage: Bacteria > Bacteroidota > Bacteroidia > Bacteroidales > UBA3824 > UBA3824. Next base: position 356 of record JAFXMJ010000283.1, on the reverse strand, counting down.
GCTGTCTGAAAGTGACCCCCGCCCACGACGCCAACGACTACGCCCTTGGTCAGACCCACAACCTCGAAACCATCGACATCTTCACTCCCGACGGCACCATCGCGCCCGCAGGACAATTGTACATCGGCATGGATCGCATGGACGTGCGCAAGCAGATTGCAATTGACCTCCAAGACGCCGGTCGCCTCGAAAAAATTGAGGATTACGACAACAAGGTGGGCTATTCGGAGCGTAATGCCGACACCGCCGTAGAGCCGAGGCTCTGCAAGCAGTGGTTCTTGAAGATGAAACATTTTGCCGACATCGCCTTGCCGCCGGTATTGGAAGGCAAGATAAAATTCTACCCCGTCAAGTAC
>JAFXMJ010000282.1 GCA_017530465.1 Bacteroidales bacterium | reverse complement strand
CTCCTTCATGACTTTTGCGATCTCATTCAATGTTGGATATGAAGAAGGCTTAATCACTGACTTAGATACCTGGAACACAATGCCTGTAAACGACTTCTTGAGTACCTGTTTGTCTTTTTCCTTTATCTCTGGGCAACCATTGCCTGTTGAATCACCTGCTAATTGAGGACACTTATCCATGTAATCAGCCACACCATCACCATCAGAATCCTTAGGACATCCCAATGAATCAACCGCCACATTCTTAGGTGTTTCACTACAATTATCCATATAATCTGGCACTCCATCGCCATCGGTATCAAGCATCTTGAGCGTCTCGGAATCGATTTCAAGCCCTGTTGTAGGGCAGCTGAGCACAGTCCATTGCTTTTGGTCGAGCTCCGGCAGATGCGCTATGTCGTCGCCGGTCTCGATGCTCACACGGGTCACACCGCCTATCTTGGTGTAACGCCACGGGTAAGAAGATTTAGTGTTTTCCATTTTTTAATGTTTATGTTGATGATTATATGTCGCAAATGTACGAAAGTTTTTTTAGAAATTTCTCACAAAAAATGTCTTATTTTTCAAAAAAAATTATCAATTTTGTGAATTAATTGCCTATTATGACTAAACAGCTGACAATATTAACGTTGACATTGGCAACAATCCTCGCCGCACTCCTGCCATTACGGCTATATGCGCAGAACGACAGACAGGTGCTAAGCGGCGCGGACATCATCGCTATGCCCGACGAAGACGGCAAATACAGGACGTTGGAAGAGTTCATCCGCAAGCAGACCAACCCCGACACATTATTATACTACACAGAACGACAACTGCATCTGGCAAAAAAGCTCGACAACCTCCTCTTCATCACCCGCGCACTTATGAACCGTGGATACGCATACGGACGGCTTTATGAATACGAGAGCGCAATTTCCTCATACGAACAGGCACTCAAAACCGCCGAACAAGCCTGCAACCGCAAGTACATGGCAAATTGTTACAATGAGATGGCGGTGATGCTCACCCGCACCAACGATTACAACAGGGCGTCGGAATGTTTCAACAACGCGCTGCACATCTACATCGAGATAGGCGACACGCTCAAAATCACCGATGTATATCGCAACCTCGGACGGCAGTGCCTTAACTTCCACCTTTACAAGACCGCCAAATCGTACTTCGACAACGCATTCAAGCTCGATTCCGTGTCTAAAGACGCCAAATCGCTCGCCCTCGATTTTTACAACGCCGGCAAGTCGGACTACATGCAATTCCTCGACCTCGACTCGCTCGAGCTACTCAAATCAGGCATCGCACTGATGAAGACATCGCTCACCCTATCACGAAAGGCGGGCGACAAGAGGATGATGCAAGGATGCTACGAACAGCTGATGCTGATGTACGTGAGCATCTACACCACCGACATTCCACACCTATATAAAATGGCGAAAGATTCGGCGCATTATTATTACAAGCTCACAGAAGCCAGCCGTATGGAGCTTAATCCTGGCAAAGAGCATATCGTGGCAGACATCACAAAAGCCAACCTCCTCACAATGGACGGCAAACATGCCGAAGCCATCAAAATGCTCAAAAAACTCGAAGTAAAATTTGACACCTCGGGTACAGACTATGCACGTTACAGGGCATTTCTGTACAGGTCGATGATATGGACAATGCGCCAATCGGGCAACTACAAGGACGCCGTGATATATTCCGAAAAATTCAAGGTAGTGGAAGAGAGCACCTACAACCGCGAATTTGCAGTCAAGTCCATTAAAGCATCCGCCGAGGCAGAATACAGCGAAATTCTCCGCAGCCAGGAAGACAAGGAGCGTCAGGAGGAGGCCAACCAAAAAGAACAAATCAGGAAACAACGTACAACCGCAATCATATTTATAATATGCATCGTGCTTGCAGCCATACTCGTGGTGGTGATTTGGCAAAGCCTCAAGCGCAAACGCCGCAACAACGAGCTATTGGCTAAGCAGAAAGCCGAAATTCTCCAAAAAAACGAGGAACTGCAAGCCCAAAACCGCAAAATAGAATCACAGCGCGACGAAATCCTTGCACAGCGCGACGAAATAGAGGCGCAGAAGACGCAGCTCGCCGACGCCAATTCACGCATCACGGCGTCGATACGGTACGCGCACCGCATACAGACCGCGTCGGTGCCATCGGAGGAGATGATGCACAAGATATTTGGCGAGTGCATGGTATATTGGAAACCATTGAACATCGTGTCGGGCGACTTCTACTGGGCGACACAGGCTGGACGTTACAAACTCCTCACCGCAGCCGACTGTACAGGACACGGCGTGCCGGGCGCGTTCATGAGCATGCTCGGGGTCTCCACTCTCAACGACATCACCGCGCAGAAGGATATCGAGGGCGCAGACATGACAGCCGCATCGGTGCTTGAAGAACTCCGCGAAAAGATAATCGCCGCATTGAGGCAGTCGGGCCCGCAGCGCGAGACCGAAGACGGCATCGACATGGCGTTCTGCATCATCGACCCATCAACAATGGAAATACAATATTCAGGCGCCAACCGCCCGCTGTGGCTCGTGCGCGACGGCGAACTCTCGGAATACAAGCCCGACAAGATGCCCGTAGGCTCCTACATCAAGAGCGACAGGCATTTCACCAATACAATCATAAGGGTACAGCCGGGCGACACTTTATATATGGCGTCCGACGGCATCGCCAATCAGTTTGGCGGCGGCGACAACAAGCCTAAATTCAGCTCGCAGCGTCTGCGCAATCTCTTGGAAAGCATTGCAACCAAGCCATTTGCAGAGCAACGCTCCATCATCGAAACCACCCTCGAACAATGGCGGCAGCACCCCGACGGCTCGCAGGAAGCCCAGATAGACGACCAGATATTAGTGGGGGTGAGGATATGAAAGACGGCTCAACATTCCTAAATATTGTTAATACCTTACTAAATATTGCAAACACCTTAATATAGTATTGCATTTTGCGTTAAATTTGCATACGACAAATCAAAAAACAACAAACATAAAATCAGAAAAATGAAAAAATTAATGCTTCTGTTGCTTGTGTCTGCCATCCTGACAGGAATAGCATCGGCACAAGGATACGAAATCAAAGTGAAAATCCACAACATCCCCAACGACACCGTCATCCTCGGGCATCATTTCAGCGTCTCCAACCGACTGATTCCCGACGACACCGTGGTGCTCGACAATAAGTGCGAAGGCGTATTCCGTGGCAAAGAAAAACTGCCTGTCGGAATGTACTTCATCTTTCTGCCAAGCCGCAATTATTTCGACATCCTCATCGACGGCAACCAGCATTTCTCGATAGAAAACGACACCGTGCCGTCGGAGTTCCTCAAAAACATGAAGATAACGGGCAGCATCGAAAACCAGAGGTTTCACGACTATCAGGTAATGCTTGGCGAAGCGCAAAAAGAATACTCCGCACTCAACGAGCAGCTCGAAAAAGTAAAAGGCAACGAGGCCAAGGAGAACGAAATCAAGGAGAAGATGAAGACTATAGGCCCGCGTGTGGAAGACGAATACAAAAAGCAAATAACGCAATACCCCGACCATTTTTTCTCCAAATTCCTGACCGCAACACGCGAGGTCGAAGTGCCTGAGTCCATCACAGACCAGACAGACCGCTTTTATTATTACAAGGCGCACTTCTTCGACAACTTCCCGCTCAACTACCCGCCGCTGATACGCACCCCAATCTATCAGCCCAAAATAGAAAAATACATCAACAACCTCTGCATGCAGATGCCCGACTCGCTCATCAAGGAGACCAAATGGCTCATCAACCAGACTCGCGGCAACGACGAACTATTCCGCTTCATGCTCGTATTCCTCTACAACAAATACGCAAAAGACGAAAACATGTACGCAGAAAACGTCTATGTGGAACTCGCCGAGATATACTGCAAGGACGCCAAATGGGAATCGGACTCTTTCAAGACCGAAATCAAGAAAAAAATCACCAAGAGGGAAAACTGCCTCGTAGGACATCCCTCCAAAGACCTGCTGATGCGCCAGCTGCCCAACGACACCGTAAGGATAGAGGCATTGCGTCCGTTCATCGACAAGATGAAAGACGAAGGAGTGCCAATCGAAAAAGCCAAACCCGACTTCGAGGCACGCCGCAACGACGTTGTAAGAATACTCAACGACCTCATCAACCACTTCGGACGTACCGACCTGTCGGTGCATAGCATCCCCGCCAAATACAAGATGGTGGTATTTTGGGAGCCCGATTGCAGCCACTGCAAGGAAGAGATGCCAAAGCTGTTCTCATTCTACAAGGACACCCTCAATACAATCGGCTGCAAAGTGTTTGCTATCTATATGAACAGGAGCGTCGATAATTTCGGCGACCTCCACAGGCACATGAACAAGTGGTTTGACTTTGTGGAAAAGCAGAAGATGTTCGCATCGGGCTGGTACAACCTCTTCAACCCGTTTGACCAGTACCGTGACAATTTCGACGTCAATAGCACACCCACATTCTACCTCCTCGACAGCAAAAACGAAATCATCGCCAAGCGTATTTCGTTCCATCAGATGTACGAATTGATGAAATACCTCGACGAAGCGGAGGAAAAACAAAAAGGAAAGTAAACTATGAAAAAATTTTTGTGGATATTGACGTTGATGTTGCCAATGATGGCGGCGGCGCAGGATTTCAAGCTGACCATGAAATTCTCGCACTACACGCCGCAGAAGGTGCGCCTCACCCACTTCTTCGAGGACAAGCAGTACCTCGACATCGACTCGGCGCAGCAAAAAGGCAACACGGTATGGTTTGAGGGAGAGGGCGAACTGTACCCCGGCATCTACTCTATAATACTCAACGACAGCGGCACCTCGTTTGAGATATTGGTGGACCACGACAACCAGTTTATGACCTTCAAGTGCGATGTCAACGACATACAGCAGACTATGAAGGTGTCGGACTCGGAACTCAATTCGCGATTCTTCGACTACCAGCGCACAATGACCGACTTCAACCGGCAACGCGCCAAGCTTGACACCCTGCGCCGCAAGGCTCTCGACACCACCGGCGGGCGCAAAGCCGACTCCGCCAAGGCAGAAGAATACAAGGCGCAGGAAGACCGCATCAGCGAATACATCCAAGACTTCACACAGAAGACAATACAAGCCAACAAGGGCAACTTCCTCGCCGATATGCTCGACTGCATGGACGCATACGAACAGCCGCTTGAAAAGATGTACTCACACATCAACTTTGCGCAAAAAGGTTTGATAAGGTCGCCATTCCTCATCAAATCTGTTTACAAGCACATATCGCGCTCCATCGAGTACAATACGTACCAGGCCATCGCCGAATCCGACAAGCTCATTGCAATGGCAAAAGCCGACGACGACATGTACCGTTACATATCCAGCTTCCTGCTCAACTTCTACCGCACTTTCTTCAAGACGGGCATCAACGAAGTATTCGTGCACCTCGCCGACCAATACTTCCTCAACGACCCCGAACTCAACGACGAAAGCCGCAAGATGATACAGCAGCAGCGCGACATATTTGCATCCTCAATGGTAGGCAGCATGGCTCACCCGATACGTATGCGCAATACAATAGAAGGTGATTCTATAGACGTACTTAGTTCGCACGACGGCACGATATTCCTGCTATTCTGGAGCAACGGTTGCGGACACTGCGACGCCGCCGAAAAAGCCCTGATGGAAGTTTACGACGGCCTCGTGAAAAATAACATCCGCGTCATCTCTGTCAATAACGACAAGCACAGCTTCGAGACCCTCCACGCCAACGCCGTCAAAAAAGCATTCCCCTGGACTGACGTCTGCGACACTTCCGAGGGCAACACCATGTACCGCGAATATTATTACGTAGTATCCACACCACTGATGTACATCATCGACACCAACAAACGCATCGTCCAAAAATGCATCGGCGAAGACCAAATCGAAGAAATCGCACGGCGGATGAGCGAATGACAATGCATAATGCTCAATGCATAATGCACATTATAACAATGCACAAAAGCGAACCAACAAATCATCAAATCAATAAATCATCAAATGAAAAAAGCATACATAATCCTTGCCGAAGGCTTTGAACTTATCGAGGCGATGGCACCGGTGGACGTATTCCGCCGTGGCGGCATCGATGTCAAGACAGTATCGCTTGACGAAGAAAGCCTTTTTGTAACCTCTTCCAACCATACCACAATCGCCGCCGACCTCTCATGGTCAGACGCCGACTTCTCTGACGCCGACCTCATCTACCTGCCCGGCGGCTATCCTGGCTACGAAAACCTCGGCAACAGCCCCAAGGTGGGAGCCGTTGCAAAACAGCAATACGAATCGGGCAAAATGCTCGCTGCCATCTGCGGCGCACCCACAGTGCTGCTCAAAAACTCCATCGCATTTGGCAAGACCGTGACCTCACATTCCTGCTGCGCCGACGAAATGTCAGCCAAGTACCAATACACCGGCAAGCCCTACGAACACGACGGCAACCTCTGGACGGCAATTGGCGCGGGACATTCACAGGACTTCGCCATTGCTCTCGCACAAGAACTCGCAGGCGATGCCGCCGTTGCCAAAATCAAGAAAGGAATGGAATTGAAATTCTAAATTTCAACGTAATCAATTGAAAAACAAAATATTATTAATATCATTGACGCTCCTCGTCTCCTGCGCCACCAAAATGCCAGAGATAACGTATGAGCCTGTGCCATACGACATCGGAGTGCCAATGTTTCCCGATTCGCTCAACATCCCGCCGGACAACCCCATGACGGTTGACGGCGTGAGGCTTGGGCGTTTCCTTTTTTATGACGGACGACTCTCTGGCGACCCAGAACGCCCGATGAGTTGCGCCACGTGCCACAAGCAGGAGCACGCCTTCGAGTGCGGCACAGAAATATTTGAAGACGGCAGACCAATTGGCAATTCAGGGCAAAAAACCCCACACGTAATGCTGCCTTTCATCAACCTTGTCTGGAACAATTCGGGCTACTTTTGGAATGGATACGTACAAGAGGGCAACATCGAAAGCACCGTCCCGATG
>JAFXMJ010000281.1 GCA_017530465.1 Bacteroidales bacterium | reverse complement strand
TACTGTTGCCAGACATCAGAAACAGCGACGTTGGCGTAATACTCGGCGCGAATATTTGCAATGAGGCGCGGGACAACTACGGAATCGGCAAAAAAATCGACAACATACAGCCGTTTGCGGGCGTCAACGGAGGATTGTTTTTTGATGCATACCTCTCCAAGACATTTGCTGTGGAATCAGGATTATGGTTCAATTACAAGATACTCAAAGAAGAAAAAGGCGATTACACCGGCACTGCCAACATGTGTATCGCAACTATGCCTATTCCGTTTTACTGCAAGTTCAACTACAACATGCGCAAACATAAATCATACTTTTTCTTCGGAACTGTATGTAATTGTTGCATCAAAGGGAAAACAAGGCAACAATTCCAAGGGCAAAAAAGCGATAAAGACATCACAGACTACGCCAACATTGCGCCTGGTTTTGACGCGGGCATTGGATACGAAACGCCCATTGGAATTGGTCTGAGGGTCAATTACGACCTATGGATGATAATGGATGCTGAATTTGGTGCACACACATTCCAAGCGTCACTGACGTATAGTTTTTAATTATCCTTTTGTTAAAACGGTTACGGAAAAAAATATGGCAATATCCTCTCATATCGTCAATCTCACCACCCTCGCACTCAAAGACAGGGTGCTTACCTACACCGAGCGTCAGATCATTATGAACGCGGCGATGCAAGAGGGCGTGTCTGAGCAGGAAATCAACGCATACATCGACAGTGCCTTGGAGGAGCGGCTCCAAAGTTACACCAAGGGAGAACTCGGCAGATGCCCTGGCTGCGGACACGGTGTCCCACTCATTGCCGACACCTGCCCGTTCTGCGGACGCACCCTCGAAAAGCAGACAACCCAACAGGCACCCGCGCCAAACGTCCCGCCGCCATATATTCCAAGCGCAGAAGCCGCCATCATCAACCAAGAAAACCAACAGACCGCCGCCCAAAAGCGCGATATTAAGACCTGTCCCGACTGTGGAGCACCATATCCCCTCGTCAGCAACATCTGCCCACAATGCGGACACGTCCTTCACGAGCAGCAAGACTCCGACCTCAACATCAAAAATCTCATCGCCAACATACAGCAGAGCATCGACGAACTCCAAAAAACGCCACAACCGACTGTGGAAGATGTGTTGTCGCACAGGAAATACATCTTCACATTTTTAGTGTCGCTTTTGTTTTTGGCATTCAGCATACTCGCAATGCGTAGCGGATTCGCAGACACAGACCGAGGAATGTTTTTTGTCATAGCGGGCGTATCGATTGTATTGCTAATCATCGCGATAATCAAGGCTCTCAACAAAAGGGACAAGCCTTCGCCCGCCGACATTGCCGACAACAAGTTTTTTACTGCGCTCCACCGCAAGGAGATGTACGCCAACCAAATAGCAACCCTCTACGGCAACGATAGCGAAGCGCAGGAGTCTCTGAACCGACTTGCCGCACTTACGGAAACTGTAAAGAAACGACGCGACAAGCGGATGCGCTCTCTCGCCATCACAATCTCGCTATCCGTGATAGGAATGTTGGCTTTGATTGTATTCCTGCTTTACGTCCCCGGCGAAACGCTATACAATTTCTTTAAGAATTCCACGCACTAATCACTACAATTATGGAGCAGACCAAGACAGAATTTCAACGCATTTCCACCGAATTGGAATTGGCATTGGCAGAATACAAAGACAGATACCCCAAGAATTTCGGACATATTTTGAGATGTCACTCAGGAACAATTGCAAGCATATTTTGTTTGTTTTTTATGGCGGCGTGTTTTCTCACATTGATGCCGAATTTGGTTCTTTTCTCTGTGTTTAGTGCCCTCGGCATCAGGGTTTTTGCCCAAGTAGTCCTCAATACCAACAGCGACGAGGAGGAAAAAACAAAAAGAGAGAAGTCATACAAGCCACGCCCGCACGATTTTGGCTCGCGAGTAAGCGATTCGGTTAAGGGATTCAGGGGGTTAAGTGCCATCGAAAAAAAGCCCATAGTCAAGATTGAGGAAATAATGGCGCAATTGGAACCCTTCTCCATATACCCCGACGTCGAAAACTATTGCAAAGGTTTCTGCCAACAAGTAAGCGAGGTCGCCATCCAAAAATCCAAAATCCGCGAAAAATATTCCAAATTCTCCCAATACGGACTTTGGACAATGGGCATCATCTTAGTCGTGCTGTTTGTCCGTGCAGCAATTATCGTGGAAGCGACGAAATAAGGGGGCGATACCTCTCCACAGCCCCAGTGAACCATCCAACAACCCTCTCTCGCACATCGTCCGGCGTGAGAACGATAAGTTCCCTACCAAACGATGACAACTCCCTGATTAACTCATAGTTGGCAATACAATCTATGGAAAAGAATCTGCCGTTTTTGAGGGTTGGGAACTGTTGCCGCAAATCGTCGTCGGCGTTTATGATTTTTTGTGAACCGTGCAGCGGCTTGCTTTCAACATAATCTTTGGAAACGTCGCCCACCCAAAAGACAATGTGTTCCAAGGATTTACCATCAATAACTGTAACACCAACAATATCTTCAAACCTATCCGCGAAATCTTCGGCGGGTTCTACAAACTCCTTGTCTGCAACGGGTTCGATGCTTGTGATGCGATCCAAGGCGAGATTGAGGATTTTGCCGTCAGAATCAGCCGCGCCAATCAGATACCAACGGTCGTTGTACTGTTTCAAAAGGTATGGATGAAACTCAATGCCCGCCTTCTCTTTTACAAACGCCGAATAGCTAACCTTAACAACGTTTTTGTGCGATATGTAATTGAAAATCAACCCTAAAAGGTTGCTATTTTTCAAAAACGGATTGTTGCTAAACGAAATTATTTGGGGGCGTTCCTCCACGTCGAGACGTTGTTTCAAATCGTCAATCCACTCAAAATCATCCAACCCCTCAAACTGCCCGATAGTGCTGAGAATCTCCTGCAAAAGGTTTTTCTCATCGTCGGAGAGTTTCTTTGTAAAAATCGAAAACGATGCATCGGCGTATCGAAGACAATATTTGCCGTTAATTGTACCCTTGTCGATGTTACCGCCAAAAGATGCGCCCTCGATAAAATCGATGTCCTTCTCTATGCAACGCCGCGTAACGGTTGATACACCAATTTCTTCAAGCCGCTCGTTGCACTTCTCCGTCAAGTCGTCAAGACTGTAATAATGATGACGGTCAGCGAGAAGCGCGTCGAGGATGGCGATACGGGCAAGGGCGTTCTTGTTTGTGGGCATAATTATTTTTCTGATTGATTGTCAATTACCTCCCAATGGCCGTTTTTGTCCGCACCAACACGGCGGATTGTACCTTCCGCTTGAAGTTTAGCCAATAATCTTCTAATTTGACGCAACGACTTGTTCAATAGTTTTATCAACTGAAATGCATTCACATTGGGATTAACACGAATCATCTCAATAATTTGAGATTTTAACGTGTCATTTAACGTGCCATTTTCTTTTACAGTGTCATTTGCCTTGACATTTACAGTGCCATCTTGACCATTTACAGTGCCATTTACAGTGTCATCTTGACCATTTACAGTGTCATTTACAGTGTCATTTCCACTTACAGTGTCATTTAACGTGCCATTTTCACTTACAGTGTCATTTATCGCTTGTTTATCGCTCGTTTTATCAACAGTGTCGATATTTGTCGCTTGTTTATCGCTCGTTTCGTCTTCGTCGGGGTAAATTCCGCCATAG
>JAFXMJ010000280.1 GCA_017530465.1 Bacteroidales bacterium | reverse complement strand
GTGGATTTTGTAAGGCTTGTGGTCAAAGTGCCAAAGCGACACAACGCCGACAGCACTGGAGCGGGCGACGTCCCGGTATCTGACGAGGGCGACGTTCCAGTATCTGACGAAACGGATGTCCCAGTTTCTACCGAAAAGGATGTCCCAGTATCCACCGAAAAGGATGCAATATTGACGCCCGACGATACAATATAAAGTGTATTGGTGTAGTTTTAATTATAACTACGGAATAATAATTATAACTACGGAAAATAATTATAACTACGGAAAACACACGGTGATTTCATTTATCACCGAATTTAACCAATGAAACAAAGTTGCAATTACTGCTAATAAATTAAAATTCAATAAGTTGAATTTAAATTTTACGAATTAAACGAATTTTTGTCCACGTTTGGAGGAAATTCGTTAAATTAGCCGCCGCTTGCGGCACTTGTTTAATGTAATTAATTGTAATACAATTTGTTTAATACGTTTGATTCGGTGATAATTTTTTTTAATGGAAGAGCCGAACGGAAAACACATAAAAAAATTCCGTGTCTTCCGTGGTTGGGAAAAAAATGTTTTCCGTGGTTAAGCAAAAACGAAAAAAGTAATTAAGGAAATGAGAGCAAAATTAAGTTTTTTTATAGGTGGTATGACGAAAGTTTCGCGTATCTTTGCACTTGTAATCGCTATTGCGGTGCAGTGGGTGGCTACGGACGCCAATGCGCAGTGTGGCAGCAAGAATTTTGACGAGTACGGTGTTTTTCTCGGCGTTGGGTATTACAATGGCGAAATCAACCCCGTCAACCCGTTTTACAAGCCCAAGCCTGCGATTGGATTCAATCTCAGGCACGTCATCGACAGCAGGTTTGGCGTGACGTTTCAGGCGATATGGAGCGAGCTGGAAGGCAGCGACTCCGACTTTGACAACGAGTATCAGAAGTGGCGCAACGCCTCGTTCAAGAATCAGGTAGTGGAATTGTCATTGCAGGGCGAAATCAACTTCCTGCCCCTTGTGCCGGGCGACGATATGCGCTGTTTCACTCCGTATATAGCCGCCGGCCCCGGATTGGTGCTTGGCTCTTTTGTGGACGAGGGACTCAGATTCTGCATACCCTTTGGCGTAGGCATCAAGTATAGCCCCAACGAATCGTTCACGCTGTCGGCAGAGTGGAAGTACAGGAAGCTGTTTTCGGACGTATTGGACGGCATCACCGACGACAAGTACAATCTCACCTACGGCGAGACTGCGGCGCGTCAGAGGTCGTTCCTCGGCAACGACGACTGCTACTCGTTCATCGGCGTGGTGCTTTCGTTCCGTCCTAACGCCAAGGGCGCACACCGCTGCTCAGCGTATTAGACGATAATATTTAGGATAATTTTTGAAACAAAAATGTCATTTATTGAACAAATAGACAAGACTCGGCTCCCCAAGCACGTGGCTGTCATAATGGACGGCAACGGGCGTTGGGCGAAGAAGCAGGGCAAAGACCGTCTCGAAGGCCATTCGCAGGGCGCGGTGAGGGCGCGGGAGATTGTGGATGCCGCCAATAAGATTGGCGTCAAGTACATCACCCTTTACGCATTCTCCATCGAAAACTGGCAGCGTCCCGATAGCGAGGTGCGGGGGCTGATGGCGTTGCTGTCCAAGAGCATCGTCTCGCAGTTTGCCGATTTAATCAAATACAATATGCGTCTATTGACCATTGGCGACAATTCGATGCTGCCCGCCGACGTGCGCGAGGACATCGAGGACGCTTGTGCTAAGTCGGCGCAAAATACGGGTCTCAATGTGATAATCGCCCTCAGCTACGGCAGCCGCTACGAGATAGTCAACGCCGCAAAATCGCTGTTGAAGAAGTACGCCGCAGAGCCTTTTGACATCGATTCTCTCTCCGAAAAAGACATTGCCGACCATCTCTACACAGCCCAAATCCCCGACCCCGAGCTCCTGATACGCACGAGCGGCGAGGTGAGGATCAGCAACTTCCTGCTGTGGCAGATTTCGTATTCTGAACTTTACTTCACCGACGTGCTCTGGCCCGACTTCGGCGAGGAGGAGTTTTACAAGGCGATAGTCGATTACCAGCACAGGGAAAGAAGATTTGGCAAAACTTCGCAGCAGATTAGCCAATGAAACGAAAATTTTTCTTAAATTTGCACCGCGAAACATTTAATTACAATTACATACTTATTATTTTCAAATGAAAAACAAAATACTGCTGTTGATAATGATGCTTGTGATGGCTTGGCAAGGCGCAGAGGCGCAGACGGTCGTCAATTACGATTCACCCAAGGACTACATTATAGAAGGCATCACCGTATCGGGCATTAAGTACCTCAACAAGCAGGCTATAATACAGATTTCGGGACTCAAAGTAGGTCAGAAGGTTGCCATTCCGGGCGACCAAATCACTCGCTCCGTCGAAAAACTTTGGAGGCAGGGGCTTTTTTCTGATGTCAGCATCGGCATCACGTCCACCACGCCCGACGGCAAGGTGTTCCTCGACATCAAGCTCGAAGAACGCCCGAAGCTCAACAAGGTGACCTACAAGGGCATCCGCAAGGGCGAGAAGGAGGATCTCGAAAACAAGGTGAACCTCATCCCGGGCACCAAAATCACCGACCATACCCTCACCAAGACGCGCAACATCATTATGCAGCATTATTATGAAAAAGGCTACTACAATGTGGACGTGCGTACTGTGGAAGTGCCTGACACCAACCTCCAAAACGTATCCAACCTCATCATCAATGTGGACAAGGGCAAGAAGGTGAAAATCCTCAATATCACCCCCATCGGCGACAGCGTGTTCACCGACAAGAAGGTGCGCAAAGGCCTCAAAAACACCAAGCAGAAGCGTTGGTACGGTATGTTTAAGCCCTCCAAATTTGTCCGCAGCAAGTTTGAGGAAGACAAGCAAAACCTCATCAAGAAATACAACAAGCAGGGCTACCGCGACGCCCGTGTCATCAGCGACTCCGTATATCGCATCGACGAAAGGCTCGTAGGCGTCAATATTTCGTTGTACGAAGGCCGCCAGTATTTCTTCCGCAACATCACTTGGATTGGCAACGAAAAATACGGCACCGACGTACTCCAACGCCGTCTCGACATCAAGAAGGGCGAGGCTTACGACCAAAACCGCCTCGACGAGCGCATCAATTCGGACAAGGACGCTGTAAGCAATATCTATATGGACGACGGCTACCTCTTCTTCCCGCAGGACGAGATAGCACAGGTGGTTCGTCTGCAGCTGCGCCGGGTGCAGCAGATGCTGGAGCCGCAGGGCTTCCGTCTCGAAGTCACCGACCACGCCGTGAAATGGC
>JAFXMJ010000279.1 GCA_017530465.1 Bacteroidales bacterium | reverse complement strand
TTTGAGGATTTTTCCCATGCGGCGCGATTCGGCGGGTTTGAGGTAGTTTTTTATTTCGGCGATTTCGTCCTCGGAGGTTATTTCGCACCGTGCGGCGATAGTTGGAGTGCAAGCGGCTTCGCTTGCCGTAATATTTTTTGGCGGGCGGGGACGCCCGCACTCCAAAGGCGACGAGAAAATTATCGAGGTGTCGTTGCCGCCAAAACCGAATGAATTGTCCATTACGTATCGCAACGACGGATTTTATTGCATTTTTTTGATGCAAATGACAGCCTCGATGGCTCCTGCCGCGCTTGTGGCGTGTCCGGTGATGGATTTTGTGCTTTCGATTTGCGGCATTTTTTCGCCAAAAATTCTGTGCAATGCTGCCATTTCGCTTGCATCGTTGTTTACAGTTCCAGTGCCGTGGGCATTGACGTATTGGATGTCTGAGGGTGAAATGTTTGCGTCGATAAGTGCTTGTTTCATAGCACGATATGCGCCTTCGCCGTCGGGCGACGATGCCGTCTGATGGTGCGCGTCGCAAGCGTTGCCGCCACCTGCAAAATTGCATAATATTTTTGCGCCGCGAGCCAGGGCGTGTTCTTCGGTTTCCATTACCAAAAATGCCGCACCTTCGCCGAGGTTGAGTCCGGCGCGGTTGTCGGCAAAAGGTCTGCAAACTTCCCGATCCAAAATCATCAGCGACGAAAAACCCATCAGGTGAAATTTAGTTAAAGCCTCTGCGCCGCCGGCAAAAACTATGTCGGAGAGTCCCGCCTCCAAAATTTCAGCACCTTCTAATATGGCGTTTGCGCCCGACGAACAGGCTGTGGATATGGTGGTACATTCGTCAAAAAAGCCAAAATATTTTGCCGTCAATTCGGTGCATGAGCCGCAGTCGTGTTGGAGCATTATATCGGTGTGATTGTCAATCTGTTGCCAATATTTTTCGGTCAAGTCCATCCCGCCTACCGTAGTGCCTGAAATCAGGGATTTTTTGCCCGGAGTATTGGCTGTAACGCCCGCATTATCAGCGGCTTGTTTCAATGCGTATATGCCCAACAGAGCGGTACGGGATAATTCCTTTGCCGCCGCTATGCCCAAAAGATTTTTAAGTTCGGTATTAGAATAGTCAACCTCTCCCACGGGGAAAGTAAACTCTTGAAAGTCAAGATGTTTGATTTTAGATATTTTTTTTGCGGCAATAACGCCGTAGCCTGTTATTACAATATTTTTGCGCATTTTAATTGGCTTTTTTTTGTTCGATGTAGTTGCAAAAATCGTTGATAGTTACAAGTTTTTTAAAATCTTCGGCTTTGATTACAAACCCAAATTTTTCTTCCACAAATACCGCAATATCCGCAAAATCAAGGCTGTCGATGTCTATATCGTCCTTAATCTTTGCGTCCATTGCCACTTTGTGGTTGTCAATTTCAAGTTCCTCAACGAGAAATTGCTTTAAAATGTCGAATATTTCTGTTTTTGTCATGTCGATTGTCAATTACCATTTAGCAAATCAAGCGATTCACCGTCGCAAAGGTACTGAAAAAAACATGACCGACAAATTTTTTTTTGCAATCTTTTTTTTCTATAAAAAATTCTTAAAAAAAATTTTGCGCCAATCAGAAAAAAATTCTTACTTTTGCAAAGACAAATAATTGACAATTAAAATCTACGTGTCATTATGAAAAAAATACTGTACATTTTGGGTGTAATAGCACTTTTGGGCGGCGTTATAGGCCTGTTTCTTGGTCACTGGTTTTTGGGGCCGGTGCTTGCGGGATCGGGCTGTCTGCTGATGCTGCTCACCTTTATCATCGGCAAGATGATGGACAAGAACATTCAGGACGGATTTGACCAGGGCAACAATCCCGATATGTCGCTCGAGATGAAGGTCAACCACGCAATCGCCACCTCGCGTCAAAACAAGTTTAAGGCGCAGAGCGAAATCCGCCGCCTTACCGCCTGGTGCAACGACGCTATTTTCAGCACCTTCCACGAGCAGTATGAGAAGGTGGGCGTTTCTTACGACAAGGAAAAGCTTTTGGACAATTTTGGAGAAATCAAGGAAAAATACGCATCCGCATTGAGTTTTGAGACTATGGACAAATGCGAGCATATCGTCAGCGACTACAAGACCAAGATTGATGGCTACAAGGAGCGCATCGAGGTCTTCGACAAGCAGCAGGAGGAATATTCCGAACTCAAGGCAAAGCTCCAGGCTCTCAAGCAGCAGGAGAAGCGTATGAAAAAGCTCGACGCTCACCAGGGCAAGCTTGAAGATGCTTCTATGAGGGAGGGTCTTTCAATCGTGGAGACCGAGGGCAACTTCCGCCAGCTCACCGAAGGCGACATCGCCAAGGAAGTGGCAGAAAAGGAGGCTTACTACAAGTCGCTCGAGGAACTCAACTTCAAGTACAATTAAGAGGATAGAGGATAGAGGAGAGAGGAAAGAGAAAATCGTTCCTCACCAAATAAAAAATCGTAAATCATTAAATCAAAAAATCAATAAATCATAATTAAAAACATGAGAAAACTTATCGTAGCAGGCAACTGGAAGATGAATACATCTGTTGCCGATGGTGTAGAATTGGCAAAGAAAATCAGCGCGTATGCAGAGCAGAAGAACCTGCCCGCAGGCAAGGAGATTGTAATCGCTCCGCCTTTCACGCACTTGGCATCCGTAGCAGCAGCTATCAACCCCAACAAGGTAATCCTCGCCGCTCAGGACTGCGCAGCCACCACCAATGGTGCCTACACCGGCGAAGTTTCGGCTTCGATGCTCAAAGGCATTGGCGTTAAGGCCGTCATCCTCGGTCACTCCGAGCGTCGCCAGTACTTCAAGGAGAACAGCGAAATCCTCCTCAAGAAGATTAAACTCGCTCTCGCTGAGGGTCTTGACGTTATCTTCTGCATTGGCGAGACCAAGGAGCAGCGCGAAGCTGGCGCCAACCTCTACAACAATGTAATCAAGGCTCAGCTCGTTGACACCGTGTTCACATTGACCGCCGACGAGTTCAAGAAGATAATCATTGCCTACGAACCCGTATGGGCTATCGGCACTGGCCTCACCGCCACCCCCGACCAGGCTCAGGAAATCCACGCGATGATTCGCAAGGCCATCGCCGACAATTTCGGTCAGGCTATTGCCGACGACACCACAATCCTCTACGGTGGCAGCTGCAAGGCTTCCAATGCCGCAGAAATCTTCGCTAAGAAGGATGTGGACGGCGGTCTCATCGGCGGCGCATCGCTCAAGGCTGACGACTTCGGCAAGATTATCGACGCAAGATAATTTTTTTTCTTTTTTTAAGGTTTAACATTCGTGAGGCGCAGAATCAACTTTGTTGGACTGCGCCTTTTTTGTGTTTTAAAGTTCCGCAGTTATATTAAAACAAACATGAGCGTTATGACACTTGCGAAATAAGAGTTTGTATATTATCTAACTGTCAGTTTATCCTGATATGGCTTTTCCAGAAAACTGCTGATTCGTTCTTTGTTATATCGTGATACGATGATTTTCTCTATATCTAACTCAAAACACCACTCGCCAATCTGTATTACAGAATTTGGAATTTCAATCTCTTTCAATCTAAAACAAGGATTAAATGCACGCGCTCCTATTTCTGTTACAGAAATAGGTATCGAAACATTTAATAAATATTGACAATATTTGAAACAGCCATTTCCTATTTTTGTTACCGAATCAGGAATTGTTACATACTTTAAGTTAATGTTTTGACCCATGCAATAATTTCCAAGTTCTTTCACAGTGTTGGGTATTATAAGCGTCTCCTTGTTGCCAAAATAATAGACAAGCGTACCGCTCCTAATATCTATAACCATAGAATCTTGTACAATAAACGCTCCGCCTTCCTCTATTAAAATTTGTTGTAAAGCGGAACCGCGATAATTAAATATTCCCGGTGAAAAAGAAGACAGATTTTTGGTCAGCGTAATTTTTTGCAGCGAATTGCCGTCAAATGCTCTTGCTTCAATAGATGTAACTGAATCTGGTATTACAATCTCTTTTAATGACTTGCAGTTGTAAAATGTGTCCTCACGTATTGTTGTAATATTTTGAGGAAGAACAACATTGCGCAGTAAATCGCATCCTTGGAAAGCACCGACACCAATAAAAGTAACAGAATCGGGGATTACAATCTCTTGCAGCGATTTGCAGCCCCCAAAAGCACTATTACCAATATATTTAACAGAATCAGTGATTACAAACTCTTGCAGCGATTCGCAGCCGCAAAAAGCACCATCTCCAATATATGTAACAGAATCTGGGATTACAATCTCTTGCAACGATTCACAGTCGTAGAATGCCCGGCTGCCTATATATGTAACCGAATCAGGAATTTTAATATGCCGCAGTGATGAGCAGTTGGCAAAAATGCAATCCGCCAATGCAGTAACATAATCGGGAATTACAATAGTTTCGTCTTTCCCGTAATAACCAATTAGTCGGTTTTCAATGCGGTCTATAAGGAAATCGTCCTGAAATATAAATCTGTTGTTTTCACTTTTTAAATT
Organism: Bacteroidales bacterium; assembly: GCA_017530465.1. Classification (GTDB taxonomy): domain Bacteria; phylum Bacteroidota; class Bacteroidia; order Bacteroidales; family UBA3824; genus UBA3824. Next base: position 9,171 of record JAFXMJ010000279.1, on the reverse strand, counting down.
TATCTCTCCACACGAAACAAACGGATTGCCTGATATATCGGTTACCGATGCCGGGATTGTAAAAGACCTAAGTTTTGTGCAGCCTTCAAAAGCCCTTGCTCCAATGCTTGTAATCTGCCCTTGGAAAGTTACAGAACTCAAAGACTCGCACAGATAGAACAGCCCTTCGGCTATTTCGCTTACTTTGGGGGGAATTTCAATTTTGCTTAAAGTCGGACAATATCCAAAAGCAAACTCGCCTATACTTTCAACAGAATCAGGAATGTTGACATTATCTAACGCTTCGCAACCGTGAAACGCGTGCGCTCCGATGTGTTTTAATGTACCAGGCATATAAACTCTTTCAAGATATTCGCAATTACTGCACGCACCGTCGCAAACAATTTCGGTTCCGTTAAGTATATCATACTTATACTCTGCGTACTCAGAGTCGCCATACTCGTCGTAATATATCATTTTGCGACCATCCTTAGTGTACTTGTCGCGGTTAAAATGGTTGACCGCATTGGCAAGGTCTTCGTCTGTAACAGCCGTAATTGAAATTCCTTTTTCTGTACTCATAATGACATTTTTTTAGTAATTTGGAAATTATGTCACAAAGATAAAAAAAAAGTGATTTTGTATTCTATTGCTTTAAAAAAAAATGTTAATTCTGCAATATACCCATACTTCAAGTTTCAATTATGCCAACTTTTTTTGTACTTTTGTTCGGCTGCTTTTTTTATTGATTATAATCAGTTAACAGACTTGTGAAAGTTTTTTGGAATACAATCTCTTTTCGGCTTTGTTTTTATAGTATATTTGACATCAATCACAAAATTGGATTCTCGGATCTCAAACTGCGTAAGCAGCTCGGTATAGCTTTTGGCATCGCAATATGGCCTCTGTTGGCAATGTCGTTGATTCCAATCATAAAATTAGGCTCGGTAAACAATACTGCGCAGGAACTCGCCGCCAAGTACGTTCCTATGTTGCAGTATGCCTACGATATGCACAACAATATCTCCAATACCGTAAATGCATTCCAGATGTTTGCTGCCGAAAAATGTGCTATCTCCGCCAAGAGCATCGACGAGGTGAGCACCGTGGGCGTTGACGTTGCCAATCAGACTGGCGACGTGTTCTCCAAGGTATTGCCCGAAATCGAAAAGACCACCCTCCTCGTTCAGGAGATAGCCGTAATGAGCAAGGAACAGGCATCGGGCGGCGCACAAATCAACGACGCCGTGCAGAGGTTCAATACTGGCATCCAGCAAGTTGCAACCATTTCGGAGGAAGTGGCGTCCAATTCCAGCAACCTCATCCAGCAGGCAGAAAAATTGCAGGACATCATAAAATTCTTCAAGATATAGATGATGAATTAGAATAGTTTCAGATGTGTTTGGGTCAATATTGAAGGATATTTTATTCACTATATCTATTGCTTATATAGTGTTTTAGTTCGTATTTCTTCATATCAAAGAGGCAATATACGAATATAGTATTTCTTGAAACATAAATTAAGCCGGGTATTTTGTTGGAAGACAAAAAATAATCAGGTTTTTCTTTTAAAACAGCACGCATAGCCTTTTTTATTCTTTTGCTTGACATTTGCGCAGGGAAAAAACAGTCATAATAATTGATTTGTCCTGGCTCAACAATAATACTTGCACCTCTTCCTTCGTCAATCCACATCAAATCAAACTTTAGTTCGGAAGTGTCAATATTGACTTCTCCATTTGACACTTCCAGTTTCAGGACATAATATGGATTTGGTCGATTAACTTTTTCAACAAATTGCTCTATCAGATTGTCATAATATGCAGTGTCAACTCTTGCAAACTGTTTAAATAATGCCGCTGCATTGTGGATTTCTACTGAATCTTCATCTTCGTACCCAAAGCATAATAGGCGTACAACCTCGTTGTCGCTTCCGTTTATGAGGATATTCATTCGGTCATATTGCATCTGTTTGTATGTGTCAATCAAAAGATTATTGTACGACATACTATCCAAGAATGCATACTGCTTTCGGATTTGAGCAACTAAGTCGTTTCCAGCGTGATGGTTTTGCTTGTGCGGTTTCCCAGCATCGTCATAACCATACGATACCTGCGCCTGTGCGACAACAGATACTGAGAAGGTAAGAATTATGATGAGAAATAACAACTTTAAGTGTTTCATTTTTTTCTTTTGTTACTGTTTATTTTTAATTTTAGCGTAAAAATAGATATAGAGAAAAGCCTGCACAAACAAAATCTATATACACATAATTTATTTGTTTCGATTCTAAATATTGACTCATGATGAGTTGTTTTACTGAAAACGAGACTTTTGGGAAGGTCTTTCTTTTATTCAACCAACAATGCGCAGGCTGTGATGGCTTGCGCATTGTTTTTATTATAACATTTTTTGTGGCTATGCACATTTTTTCGTATCTTTGGGGCGTTGTATCATAACAAAAACCAAACTTACCAAAGATGAAAACAACCACGAAGTTATTATTGCTAATGCTGATAATGCTGGCGACTGCTACGATGTCGTCGGCGCAGATAAAGGCGTTGCTGCCGGACTCGGAGCAGCTTCCCAAAGAACTTGAAGATTATATGGGCGTCCGCTCGTCCAAAAACGAGGAGATGAAGGCGGACGTCAAGAAGTTTACCGAAAAGCTGGTGCAGCACAAGATTTCGGACGAGTACCGCGCCGAAATCGTAATCCTTATGAACAGTTACATCCAGAAACGCGCCACTCCGACGCCCCACATGCACAATCTCGTCAGGGTGTTGAATGGTTTTTGGGACAAGGGAAACCTCGGCGAATTTATGCCCTGGGCTGAATATATGCTCGAAATGCTCAACAATCCGCAGGTCTCGATGTCCAAAATCAATGACGTGGCTGTTTTTGTGGCTGATTTGCTTTCCACCAACAGTCTAGAGGTTTCGTCGTCGAAGTCGTGGTATATGACATCGCCCAGTTTCAAGATGACAGTGGAGACTGTTGATGGTGAAAAAGATATCGTGGTCAAGACCGACAATACCGACATCCGATGCAAGATGCGTCAGGACAGCTCGCTCGTAATCTACGGTACGTCTGGCACATATAGCTACAACGACCGTATTTGGAAGGGCAAGGGCGGCAAGGTCGATTGGCGGCGCGGCAATCTCTCCGCCGACAGCGTGTATGCCACGTTGAAGGATTACGAGATTGAGACCAAGAGAGCTGAGTTTGAGGCGGAGAACGTCGAATTTTCCAATATCAAATATTTCAAAAAGTCAATCAAAGGCTCATACCGCGACAAACTTGTGGCAAACGGAATTGGGGAGAAGGCCAGGTATCCGCAGTTTTCGAGCTACAACACCGACATCCAGATACCCAACCTCGCGGATGGCATCGATTATGTGGGCGGTTACGCGCAGAATGGCGTGCTTTTCCAGGGCGAGGTCAATGACAGCGCGAAATACGCCAAACTTGTCTTTAAGTACAACGACAAGCCCCTCCTCACCGCAGAATCCAATGCATTCGTGTTTGGTCTCAAAAAACTTGAGGCGCAGTCCGCAAATATCACTATGCAGATGGGGCCCGACACTGGACGCATCACACACAAGGGCGTCAAGCTCAAATATGATTCCGAAGCCGAAAAACTCATCCTCTTCAAGGGCAATTCCGGTATGGAAAACGCCCGTTACAGGGACACCTACCACCATTTTGAGATAGATGTCAATCAATTGGAATGGACGCGCAGCGACACCGCCATATATCTCTGCACACGTCCCGCCGCGCCTTACGATTATGCCGTATTCGAGTCCATCGACCACTATTCTTCGCAGCGTTACAATCAGTTGCAGGGTATGGACAAGGTGCATCCGCTCATTGCGTTGCGCGACTTTATGAGGGTGAAGATGTCCGACAAGTTTACCGCCAAGGAGTTTCAGAAGTACCTCAACAAGGAGGAAGGCCTTGTGTTCTCCGAGATCCAGGTACACCAGATGCTTATGAAACTTTCTTACGACGGTTTTGTGGAGTACGACGTCAATACCCGTGGCGCGCATATAGCCCAGAAGATGCACGACTACCTCGGCGCGCACAGCGGCAAGAAGGACTACGACGGTATTTCCATCGTTTCGTCTGTTGGCAAAAATGGCATCAACGCCATCATCAACCTCAAGACCTACGATATGGAAATATTTGGTGCGCGGCCTTTCGACCTCAGCCCGGAGCGTATGGTGAAGGCTGTGCCGGATAGCTCCATCACAGTCCACAGGCATCTTGCAATGGAGCTTAGGGGCAAGATTCAGGCGGGTCTCGCGGATTTTTATGGCGACAACTTCAAGTTTGATTACGACAAATTTCGCATCGACATCCCGCAGTGCGACTCTATGGCGATGCTTACCGTCAATTACAACGAAAAGACCAAGAAAAATGAAATTGATTCCGTGCACTCGGTGCTTGAGAATGTCAAGGGCGTGCTTTACCTCGATTCTATCAACAATAAGTCGGGACGCAAGACCTACGACGAATTTCCAAGAATCATCACGAGCGATACAGCGTATGTGTATTATGACAAGCTGATTTCCGAAAGCTACTCCCGCGACAAGTTCCACATGAAGGTGACACCGTTTAGGCTTGATAGTCTCAATTTCTTGAAACTCAACGGCGTACAGGCTAAGGGTGATTTCGTGTCGGGTATTTTTGACGATATGGACGTTACCCTTACGGTGCAGCAGGACTTGTCGCTCGGATTCGACATCCCCACGCCAGGGGAAGGCAAGCCAGTCTATGGCGGCAAAGGTCGTTATTACCAAGATGTCGCCCTCAATGGCTCGGGCCTTGGTGGCAGCGGCAAAATCGAATACCTGACCGCCACTGCTGAGAGCCAGCATTTCACATTCTATCCCGACTCAGTGGTCGGCACGTGTCACACATTGAAGATAGACCCTGTCACCATTTCTCAAATATCATCCACCAAGGATGTCGAGGCTGAATATCCGAGAGTGACGTCAGATTCTTGCGACATCCTCTGGTATCCGCACAAGGACAATTTTGCTATATATACTAGTGATACTGCACTCTCCGTATTCGACAAGCAGCTCGCCTTCAATGGCAATATCGACTACTCGCCCAAGAGTATGAAGGCGCAGGGCGAATTGCTATATTCCGACGCGGCGTTCTTCTCCGACAAGATGCTGTTCAAGAATTCTTCGTTTGACGCCGACAGTACTGTGTTCTGCAATTTTGACTACTCCACGCCTGGAGATTCCACTGGATACTTCTACACCGACCGTTACGACGTCAAGTGTGACCTCAATGTTGACCGTGCGCAGTTTGTGGTCTCGGGCGACTCGGCGCGGGTGCATTTCCCGCACCACAGGTACTCGCAGAGGACAGAATTTTTTGAGTGGACGGTAGCCGAGAGGTCGTACCGCTTTGGCGACAAGCTCACCAATTACGACGAGAGCCGCATCACCCGCTCCACCCCTGAATACCGCAAGATGAGAAGGGACAAGGCTTCGCCCAAGGCTCTGCTCGCCGGTGCTACAATGATTAGCCACAAGGACTCGCTCCGTTACGACGCGCTCTACACCACATTTGCCAACAGGGAGGATGTCATCAACGTCCACGAGCCGGGCATCATCAGGGTGGTGGACGCCAAGATAAAGCCGTCGGGAGTCATCAGAATCAACCGTGGCGGCGACATCGACCGTTTCGACGACGCTGTCATCACCGCAAACCTCGACACCCTCATCCACCGCGTCGTCAAGACCTCGGTCAAGCTCAGGGACAAGCGTTATTTCAAGGCGATTGGTGGCCAGTATGAGTATCAAAACTACAACAAGGAAAAGGCTTACCTCGACCTCGATTCCATGGAAATCCGTATGATAAAGCTCGACACCGCTGCCAAGGCTCCGAAGGTGCGCGTTTCATTCGGTATTGGTAATGTGCCCGAGGAGCAAAACTTCTTCATAAGCCCGCAGTTTAAGTTTGATGGCAAATACTCCTTCAACGGTGCTACGCCGGGTATCAAGTTCAATGGATACGCCATCATCCAGCAGGATTGCGATTCCACCATTATGCCGTTCATCTTCGAGGGTACTATCAATCCTGACTCCATCTTGTTCCCGATTTCGGAGAAGGTTGCCGACCAGAAACGACGTCGTCTCTACACCGGATTCTTCTACGACGAAAAGAATCAGGATCTCTATTCTATCTTTATGGGACACAAGCACAATGTCACCGACAAGGAGGTGCTCGCTGTCAACCGTGGTCTCACCTACGACACCAAGACCAAGGAATATCGCGAGGCAACGCCGCGCCGTCTGCGCGACAGCAGCTATGCCGCCAATTATATGGTGTTCCAGAGCAACCTGTGCAATGTATATGGTGAGGGTACTATCACCACCAATGTCGATATGAACCCCGTGCAGCTTGTTACGTCGGGCGAATTTTATCACAATAGGGACAAGAAGACGATTTCGGGCGCGATGTTTATGACCATCAATTTCCCGATACGTGCCGATGTCATCAAGTCGATGACCGAGGAAGTGAACGACGTGGTGAACCTTGCGCCGGTATTCATGAATGAACGCAAGATACGCCGCCGTATGGAGTACGTGCTTGGCAACGATACCGTGCAGGCTCTATTGAAAAACTACGAACTCTCTGGCGACCTCGGCAAGACGCCCAACGGTCTCAATAAGACTATCGTCCTGAGCGACGTGCAGATGTACTACGATACAGCCACATTGTCGTACCGTTCGAGCGGCGACATCGGTGTTGGTTTCATTGGCGGTACACCTGTAGCCAAATATATGAAGGGCTACGTGGAGATTATCCGCAATGAGAAGAAGGGCGACCAGATAAGCATCTTCCTCCAGCCGACTCCGCAACGTTGGTACTACTTTAATTATAAGGCGGGATTTATGTATTGCCTTTCGTCCAACGACGACGACTTCAACAACAAGATTGTCAACACCAAGGAAAAAGACCGTGTGACGAAAGTTGATAAAAACGAGTACCAGTTTGTGCTTGGTGCGGACGAAAACAAAAACAAGTTCATCCGTTCCTTCAATGGCACTATTCCCATTGTGGATGACGCCGACGATATGAAAAATATCAATAGCGACATCGATTCCGACGACAATCCTTCCGGCGGCGACACCGACGATACAACGCCCGCCGACAATAAGGACGACGACAACGACTTCATCCTTGAGGACGACCCCACGCCAATGGACGACAGCCATGAGCAGCAACAGCCTCAGAAGCAAGAGCCTCAGAAGAAGCAGGAAGAGCCTCAGCATGTGGAGCAGCAGCAAGGCGAAGTAGCCCCTGCCGCTGACGACGAAGAGGAGCAGGATTACATTGACGATTAATCATCAGTTGGTAATGAAAGAAAACGCCCATCTCTTTTACGTCCCCGACGCCCGCTATGCCGTCGTGGGACAGCAGATTTACCTCGACGAGGACGAGAGCGCACACTGTGCCAAGGTGTTGCGCCTTCGCCCCGGCGAGATTATATCGGTGATAGACGGCTGCGGACACATATATGACGCGGAGCTTAATCTCTGCGACAAAAAATGTTGCGGTGCAACGATAACATCCATTTTGTCAGACGTTTACATCCGTCCGTACCGCAATCACGTAGCCATTGCCCCTACCAAAAACATCGACCGTTTTGAGTGGTTCGTAGAAAAAGCCGTCGAGTTTGGCATCAACGAGATAACGCCGTTGCTCTGCGAACACAGCGAGCGCAAGGTATTGAAGATAGACCGCTTGCAAAAGATTGTGGTCTCGGCGGTCAAGCAGAGCGGCAATGTCATAATGCCAGTAGTCAATGAACTGACGCCGTATAAGGATTTCATAACCAATTGCAAATCAGAGTGCAAGATGATAGCGCACTGCGAGCCGCAGGAAAAGAAGTTTTTCTCCCAAAACGCCGCAGGGTTCAATGATTTTTGCACGTTGATAGGCCCAGAGGGCGATTTCAGCGACAATGAGATAGCCCTCGCCCTTGCCAACGGCTATCGTCCCACGTCCCTCGGCAATACGCGGCTCAGAACCGAGACCGCCGGTGTGGCTGTATGCGCGTTTTTGGCGGAGAGGTTCGCTTAGACGATGGCGAGTTTTTGATGAAAGGCATTGACTATTCGTACTATAACGAAGAAAAGTGAAAAAAAATACAAAAAATATTTGCATTTTCGATTTTTATGAATAAATTAGGGGCGTAATACATAACGAACAATTCAAAAACTAATTAAAAATAGCAAATATGGATCTTTCATCAATTCTCAAAACGGTGATCTCGCTCGCCGACGTGGTTATCAAAAAACCTAATACATCGGTTCAGAACTCGGGCATCGACCTCTCGTCCATCATCAGTATGGCAAGCATCTTTATGGGTGGCAACAACAACAATACCGCAGGCGGCGGACTTGGCTCCATCCTCGGCAGTGCGCTTGGCAGTGGCTCGCTTGGCGGTATGCTCGGCGGCATGATGGGCGGCGGACAGCAGCAACAGCAGCAGACACAGCAGTCTGGTGGCGGTATGGGCGACGTGCTTGGCAGCGTGCTCGGTGGCATGGTGGCATCGCAGATGGGCAAGCAGCAGACCCAGCAACAGACTGGCGGCGGTATGGGCGATGTGCTTGGCAGCGTGCTCGGCGGTATGATGGGCGGCGGTCAGCAACAGCGTCAGCCTCAGCAGCAATCTGGCGGCGGTATGGGCGATGTGCTTGGCAGCGTGCTTGGTGGCATGATGGGCGGCGGTCAGCAGCAGCAGACTTCTGGCGGCGGACTCGGCGACCTCCTCGGACAATTGACATCGAGGGCTGGCACAATCTCCGGTATGCTCAATGGCGAAGCAGCCAAAAACCTCACCGCCAATGAGAAAAACAACCTCACCGACGTGCTCAATATCATCAACGCTACACAGGCAGTGGCAGGAAAATAAGCTAAGATTCCGCGCCTTGCGGCACGGGTCATTATAAATAAAAATTACCGAAAATTTTCATATAAATTTTCGGTAATTTTTTTTGCATCAGAGATTGTGTCAGAATTCATAAACCACACCCGCTTGTATTAAGCCACAACTGCCAAATCCTAACTCAACAAGAGCCTTGAGATGCTGTCCGCCGGCTGTTACGCCAAAAAGTGTGGCATGAAAATCGAAATCAGTACCTTTGTCCGTGAGCCTTG
>JAFXMJ010000278.1 GCA_017530465.1 Bacteroidales bacterium | reverse complement strand
GAGACGAAATGCCCGACAACAAAATGCCAAGGTTCACCAAAGAGTTTTTTGATTATCCGCAACTCCTTGACCTTGACAATATTATGATGTTTTATGGTGAACGCAGCGGATATGTTATTACTGATTGGGGCAAATGTCTCAATCGTTTCGTGTATCCGTTTGCCGAGTATGATTATGAAAATGCTCTGTTTTGGGAGGATGCGTTTAAGAAACTCTTGACTGACGAACACGAAAAGCAAATTGCGGCGTCAATTGTTGAAAAAGCCAAAAACGGCGACGATTCTATGACCGACGAAGAAGAAGCCTTGGAAGACAAATATGATGCAGAACTTGACGAGATTTTTGACGATTTGGTGGCAGTTGCTGACAAGCAAAAAGAAGCGTATATCGAGAATTTTTTTGGCAAAGGCGATTCGTATTTCAAGGATTTCTTAAAGTTGATTGATATTTGTCAACCATTTGCAAAACAGACTGTTGTATCAGATTCTGCGGTGCGTGAAGTTGAGAAAATGCGATTGAAGTTTTACGCCGATTATGTCAAGAAAAAGAACCTTGAAATCACAGGCGCAGTGGCAACAGAACAGCAACGCGGCGGCTATTACGAGCATCAGGCTAATGAAAACACGGGCGATTCGTTGTTTGTGGAATTGATAAAAGATTTCAAGGGCAAGGTTGTGCTTATTGATTTTTGGAACACGTGGTGCAAGCCGTGTCGCAAGGCTTTGAAAGATATGACTCCTTTGAAAAATTCTATGGATGGCAAAGACGTTGTGTTTCTGTATGTTGCGGACGATTCGTCGCCCCTCAAAGAATGGGAAAATACTAAATCTTCGATTAAGGGTCTTCACTACCGCCTCACTTCCGCTCAGAGCAAACCACTTATGGACAAATGGAGTTTCAATGGCTTCCCGTCGTATGTGATTGTCGGCAAAGACGGAATGGTGAAGGATTTCCATACAGGATTCCAAGGCGTGGAATATTACAGGGCTAAGATTGAGGCGGAATTGAAGTCCCCGACTCCTTCATCATATTAACCATAAAAAATAATACAAAAATGGAACTCGTAAACTACATTTTATCAGCATTATTGATTATCGTTGCCCTTGTGGCGAGTAAGTATCCGCAAATAATTAACGGATACAAAAACATATCAGAGGAAAACAAACCGCAAGCCAAACGTCTGACTGTCAGTACGTTGCTGATTGTTGGTATCAGTGTGGCTTTGCTTACGTTGGTGGTACAGTTGGCGGGATTATCAGGAATTTGGAGCGGAATTCCTTGGATTCTTGCCCTTGTAGTAATGCTCGTTTATATGGTGAAATTCATCAAGTTGGGAGCATATAAAGGAGTTGCAGGCACAATTGCTATTGCGGTAATTGTGTTGGTGGTTTGTGCGATAATACCGTTGTTAATTGTTGGCAACCAAGAACCCGAAATCACCGTCACCGACCAACAAATGCAGATTTCAGGAATCTATGGCAATAATTATAATCTTTCTGATATTGAGAGTGTTACGCTCCAAGACGAATGTCCTGTTACCACCTTTAAAACCAATGGATTTGCTATGGGCAAAATCAAAAAAGGACATTTTAACGTTCAAAACGATGGCAACTGCCTCCTCTTTCTCTCCGGCGCCGGCAAATGCATCCGCATCAAAACCAAATCCGACATTATCTACATCAACTTTGCTGACGAAACTGTTACAATGGATTTGTATGGAAAATTGGAGAGGGGAAAATAAAGGACTTCGGGTTGTACAATTAGGCAGTCGTATTAAAATGCGAATGAAAAAAAACTAATCGGTGATATTGCTGCCTGAAAATATTTTTTTACTTTTGCAATTGAAAACAAACAAATTAATTGCTCATTATGACCAAAGACCACGTTATCAAAATACCTAAGACGCAGATTGTTATGGCGTTTGTGGCGACTTGCATCGAGACGACGGCGAGATTCCTGAATGTTTCGTACAGGGAAATCTACGACCGTATGAAAAAGGTTGGAATGATAGAAAAATATATTTTTAAGAATTATGACACTCTTCACACTCAGAGCCGCGAATATATCGCCGAGGATATGGTGGAATGTCTTAAAAATTGGGAGGTAAGGCAATGAGTGGATTGGTTGTTTTTCACGGTGGAACGGATGTTATCGAAAAAACTTTGTGCAAGGTTGGGCGCAAAAACTTGGATTTTGGGCAGGGCTTTTACGTTACCAATATGCGAAGTCAGGCGGTTTCGTGGGCGCAAAATATCGCCCTAAAACGTGGCGAAAATCCTGTTTTGAATGTTTATAACCTTGACAAAGAGGATGTGTTGCAAAAATTTCGCTGTAAAATTTTTACGGCATACGATGCTGAATGGTTGGATTTTATTGTTGCGAATAGGACGGGACACAATGTGGCAAAAAATTTTGACTACGTGGAAGGCGGCGTCGCCAACGACCGTATCATCGACACCATAAATCTCTATATTGCAGGGCTTATGGATTACGACAAGGCTTTAAAACGGTTGTCGGAGCATCAGCCAAACAACCAAATTTGCATTTTGAATCAAACAATTATCGACAATTACCTTACGTACAATGGAACAAGAAAAATATAACGACCCTGTGAAATCGCCTGTCATTCAGGAGATTATAATGGCAAATCGCATCGGCTCGATTGCGGTGGAACTTGCCAAACGTCTTGATATAGAACCTATTAAAGCACTCGAATTATTCTATGAGAGCAAGACCTGCGAAAATCTCCATAATAAGGCGACAGGTTTATATTTATATAGCGACCTTTACATCGCCGACGATTTTGTCGCAGAAAAGACTTTCAATATTTACTCAATGCACTGAGTAAAAGGCTAAGATTGAGGCGGAATTGACGTCTCCAACTCCCTCATCAAATCGGTAATAATATATTCGTCGCTGAGCAATTGGAGACCGCTTTCGGGGTTGGCTAGTAGTTCGTATTCGTGAGAATTGTACAGAATGTCAAATGCACGTTCTATATCAATTCCAAGACGGTCGGCAAGTATTGCGGCGATTCGCCCCGTCTTACGCCATAAAACTTGATCTTTCATCGTGAACCTCCTTTTGGTGCGACAGTTTCGGTGCTGATATAATGCAAACAGCGGTCAACTATCTTCTGATTGCTGATGCACATTTGATGTGTTTGTTTTGCAAATTTCAACAAACCAATGGCTTGTTCTGCGGTCAAACGCCCCGAATAATAATCCTCTACCTCGAACGATGTACTTGTGTCCGTTCTTAACATAGAGTCCTTTCTTCAAAGTGTGGCACGCATTTACGGGCTGCACTACTCTGCGGCCCTGAAGGTCAAAAAAATCACTTCTTCCATCTTCCTTCTGACCTCTAACATTCTTAATCCCCGTAGTGTCCTTCATGTACTTTTTGAAGAATGTCATGTAGGTCTCGTTCCAATCGCTGTTGGTCTGATGCTGCAACTCGGGGTTATAGATGATGTCCTTGTCGTCGGCAGCCGTCTGTGCATTGTTATACGGCGCGATGTTGGTATGTGGCGGACAGACATTGTCCTGCAAACCAATAGAGGTGATGTGGGGGCTGGTGATACTGGTAGCCAGATTCTTCGTGTCGTAGTACGACATAAAGGCATACATGTCTGCATCAGTCATCGCACCGCCCTTCTTGTTAATCTCAGCCTGACAGTTCATGGCTACATAGCCTGGCCAGCTGACAATCTGGAAATAGTCG
>JAFXMJ010000277.1 GCA_017530465.1 Bacteroidales bacterium | reverse complement strand
CAAAATTCGGCGTCGCTCCTCGACGAAAACCTCACCGTTTTCCAGACCATCGATGATATTGCCAAGGGCGACATCCGCACAAAAATCAAGGATATGCTCGGCGCATTCATGTTCTCGGGCGAAAACATCGACAAGAAGGTGAAAGTGCTTTCGGGCGGCGAGCGTCAGAGACTTGCAATTCTGAAGCTCCTATTGGAACCTGTCAACTTCCTAATCCTCGACGAGCCTACCAACCACCTCGACCTCAAGACCAAGGACGTATTGAAACAGGCTCTCCTCGATTTTGACGGTACATTGATAGTCGTAAGCCACGACCGCGATTTCTTGGACGGACTTGTCACCAAGGTTTACGAATTTGGACACCAAAAGGTAAAAGAACACCTCTGCGGCATCAACGAATTTCTTGAGACCAAGAAGATGGAGAATCTTCAGGAAATTGAGAGGAAAAAATAATTTCATTATTGTCCCACCGGCAGCGTAATAATAAAGGTGGTGCCCTTGCCGACTTCGGATTCGAAGTTGATCTCGCCCTTGGCGTTGATTACCATATTCTTGACCATTGCAAGACCGAGACCAGAGCCGCTGCTCTTGGTGGTGAAATTGGGCGTGAAGAGTTTTTCGCGGATTTCGTCGGGGATGCCACATCCATTGTCGGCAATGCGGACTATCAACTTCTTGTCGCCCGTCACCTCAAGCGATACGTGGATTTTGCCACGGACACCTTCTGGTATGGCTTGCGTAGCGTTTTTGATGATATTGACAAATACGCGAGTCATCTGCTCCTTGTCTGCCATGACAATCACCTCGTCCCTGCCGCCCATATCGGAAGTGATGTCGCAATTCTCGACCGTGTGGAACAGTTGCACCACATTGTCGATGACCTCCACCATATTGAGCGGCTTGGCGTCGGGCTGCGGCAACTTCGCAAAATTGGAGAAGCCAGTCGCAATGGACGACAATGTATCAATCTGCTGAATCAACGTACTCGACACCTTATTGAGAACACCCTCGAAATCAGGATTCTGGGCATCCCACGAGCGTGTAAGGAACTGTATGCTGAGTTTCATCGGCGTGAGCGGATTCTTGATTTCGTGGGCTATCTGCTTAGCCATTTCGCGCCATGCACTCTCGCGCTCGCCTTTGGCAAGCAGCTTGGCAGATTCGTCGAGCTTATCGACCATCTTATTGTACTCGGCAACGAGCTGTCCAAGTTCGTCCTTGCGGTCGTAATCTATCTTTTCGTAATTTTTGCCGAGTTCAATGGTTTCTATCTTGCTCTGTATCAACTTGATGGGCTGTACAAAACGTTCTGAAATCACCACGCCCAGCAATATGCTTATCATCATTAGCACTACATAGAGGTTGAGAATTGACACCATTATAGTACTCAATTCCCTTTCCAACTCCTCTGGCCTTGTGAAATACGGGAGGTTGATGTAGCCGATGAGTTTTTCATTGTTGTTGTAGAAAGGAATGTACGCCGATGCAAACTTCATACTGCCAATGCACTCCTCATGGCTGAACGCCGACTTGCGGTCCACAGCAAAACTCTGGAGAGCAGTCCTGTCGATTCGCGAACCCACAAGCCCCGCCTTGAAAATCTCCGGCCTCGAACATGCTATCATCTCGCCGTCCACACCATATAAATTGATGTCGGTGAAGAATGCATGCGACATCTTGGTGACCACATCGTCCATCTCGCTCACGACAGTCGGGCTCCACCTGATATTGAACGCCAGAGTGTCGCCGCAAGTCTGTTCAAATTGGACATAGACGCTCGAGACCTTCTCCTCCATCTCCTGTCTGTTTTGGGTGCGGAATTTCATAGTATTGTTATACACCGTGCCACCGCATATACATATAAAGGAGAACAGCATCAACGACGTAATCGAAAGTATGAGCCTGGTCTTAATCTTGTGGCGGTAATTGCTATCGCGGTTCACCAAAAGCTTTACAAGGAAGAATATGCCAACGATGAATATGTAAATCATGTAGAGGTACGCCAATTGTATCACAAAATCACCAAAGGTGACCTCCTTGCGTGAAACCACCACCGTATTGTCCGCCTTATGGTAAATGGTATGGATGTATCCATCGGTGTTCATAGTGCGGATGGTATCGCCATCGCCGCCAAAATCCTTCACAAAGGCGCGGTCGCTCATATCATAATTGTAACTGCCGGTCTGCGAAATTTTTGCGCCGTTGTGGTAGCGCACATAATCCACACCGTCGAGCGCAGACACCTTGACCCTGCTGTCGATGAGCAAGCTCGGGTAGCCAAGCTCCTGCGGCACAACCTTGCGGTCGAGGGCGATGCAGATGAACAATGTCTTGCCGCCGATGCGCACCTTGAACGGCGCATAGTAGCTGATAGTGCCGTCAGAATTGGTGACCAACGAAAATTCGGTCTTGGCAAGAGGCACGCCGCGTGTGGAAAACGCCTTCACAAATGGATCCGAAATATCGGAGAAGTTGCCTGTTGGCGATTCCAACAGCTTGATACTGAAAGAATAACGTGTCCAATATCCGCTGAAATACTGATGCTGCAAATAATCGCGCAGCCTCTCAAACGGTGCCAAATTTTCAGATTGGCTCAAAATTTCGAGCACCACTTGGTCCTCAGGTATCTTGACCGACACACCTTCAAGCAAAAGTTCAGCCACGGGATCGCTGTAGTCCGTCGGGCTCGATACAAGCCCCACGCAATGCTTGTCGGCCTTCTGTTCAGTGGTGATGGTAATCAACAGGCAGAAGAATGTCGCGCTCAATAGCAACATCAAAATATAAATGTAGGTGCTCGTATCGAAATTGCGGCAATACAAGTACATCGCAGCTCCTATCATAAGCAGGGAGTACAATACGCCAAGCCCAGCAAGCAGATCCACGAAACACCACACCAACAGCGACACCGCCAATGCGCACGCAAGGTATATCAATACGCAGCGCAACCATTTAGTAATGATACTGTAATCAAAACAACGCGCTATCAAAATAGCCGAATATATCACGCTCGCCGTCAGCAGCAACACAATCAAAAAGCCCGAGCAGCTGAATATATCGAGCTCCATGACATTGGTGAGTTGGAACGAAATCTTGCTCTCGCCCACAAGCCGGCGGGTCACCGTATATATATAGCCAAATAGCAGGAAAAACGCCACGAGCATCACGCCCCACCACGTCAGCTTGCCAGTCACATTCTGCTCTGCCATCCATTCCTTGACGTGCATATAGTCGGCGAGTATCCACGTGTAATGCAATACGAAGAGCAGCACCACCATATTGGCAATGAAATCACCGATAGTGGAAAACAAACTTGCGTCAGAAAAATACACCGCATCAAAAAAGTCGATTTGATAGACGAATTGCGGACGCTCTATCAGCCACAGCACCACGCGCACCACCAGCACAAGGGCAATGATTGAAATAATTTTCACCGAATTGCCTGGGGTCTCCGTCAGATATACCACAATCACCCGCACAAACAATAGGAGCATCACGAGTCCAATTAGGGAAAGTACGCCCTGCATATTGGACCTTGCCTGGTGCGTATCCGCAGTGTTGGTGGGGATGAGGGAAAATATATAGTCATTGTTGCTGTCCTTGAAGTCCACACCGTACATTATAGGAGTGAGCGACACATTGAGCGACGTATCGAGGTCAAATCCCTTTTCAAAATGGGAACTGAGGTACTGGTTGTTGTAATTGT
>JAFXMJ010000276.1 GCA_017530465.1 Bacteroidales bacterium | reverse complement strand
CGAGTGCGTAACCCTCAACCGTGGCACGGCGTCCAAGGGCAAGACCGTAATCGGCTCCAACAACCTCATTATGGCGTACTGCCACATCGGCCACGACTGTGTGCTCGGCGACAAAATCGTGATGAGCAACGCCACACAAGTAGCCGGCGAGGTTCACATCGACGATTGGGCTGTAATCGGCGGAGGCACGTGCATACCGCAATTTTCGATGATTGGCAAGCACTCAATGACTTCCGGCATGTCGGGCGTCAATAAGGACGTGCCGCCGTTTGCATACGCAGGACGCACGCCGATACTGTATTGCGGCATCAACATCGTCGGCATGACGCGCCGTGGATTCAAGCCAGAACAGATTGAAGCGGTCAAGAATATCTATCGCATCATCTATCAGAGCGGACTGAACTTGACCAAGGCTGTCGAAAAAATCAAAGAGGAAATTCCTCAGTGCGAGGAGCGCGACGAAATCCTCAATTTTATCGCAACATCGCAGCACGGCATACTCAAAGGCCCAAAACTCGACTAAAAAACGATGGTGGAGATTTGCAGCCTTGCATCCGGCAGCAACGGCAATTGTTATTATATAGGCGACGACAACGAGGCGGTAATCATTGACGCGGGGATAGGTTGGAGGCGGTTTTCAGAGAGAATGAAGGCCGCCGGGCTTGACGTATGCCGTGTCCGGGCGTTGTTTGTAACACACGAACACCGCGACCACAGCGGCAGCGCAAAGGTGATTTCTCACAAACTTGCCATCCCAGTCTATACGACTTTCGGCACTTACGACCGCATTTACAAGCATCACCGCCCCGTTGACTGCCGTTCCATCGCACCGGCGTCGGTTACAAATGTTGGCAATAATATCCGTGTATTTTCATTTCCTAAACAACACGACGCCGCCGAGCCAATTAGTTTCCGTATAGAGATTGGCAATCATTGCATTGGCGTTATGACAGACATTGGTGTTGCCGACGACGAAGTTTGCAAAAATTTCAGCAAGTGCGACGCTTGTTTCCTTGAATCTAATTATGACCCAAAGATGCTCGCCGAAGGCCCTTACGAAACATACCTAAAAGAGCGCATCGCATCCAATGTAGGGCATCTCTCCAACGAGCAATCATTTTCACTTGTCCGCGACCACGCCAATCCAAATTTGACGTGCCTGATACTTTCGCACATTTCTGCGGACAACAATAATTCAGAAAAAGTCCTCGAAGCCTTCAATCTGTTCAAGGACAAATACAAGATAATCCTCGCGTCACGTTACGAGTGCGGCGAGGTGGTGAGGATAGGGTAATATTAAACCT
The DNA here is from genome assembly GCA_017530465.1 of Bacteroidales bacterium. GTDB lineage: Bacteria > Bacteroidota > Bacteroidia > Bacteroidales > UBA3824 > UBA3824. The sequence goes on along the minus strand of JAFXMJ010000276.1, from coordinate 1,265 downwards.
TAGTTTCATTTAGTACCACCATTGGAATTGACCTGGTGCCAAGTATTTCGGGAGACTCACTTTGCGTGGCATCGGTTTTTCTTTGATGTCGATATGGTAGCGGATTCCTACCGTGCCGCCGAAGTTGGTAGATGTTACCTTGCCAACCATGCCGCTTTGCGTTATTCCTTTGTATGTTTCTGTTTCTGCGTTGAATATTTTGCCGACGTAGGAGTCCCTTTGGTCGGGGAAATGGTATAAGCCGTATATGCCAAAAGTGAGTTCCAACTTGCGTTTTTCTCCTATTGCCCGGCAAGCCTGCAATTGCAGACCCGCGCCGTAGGTCGATTTTTTTAGTTTCATGTCGCCCGAAAATCCAGATGCAGAATACACGCCGTGTTCCTTGTCTTCAAGTCCAGAATATTCGAGGTCGTAGTCGGGGAAATACTTGCTCACTGCAAGATTGCCGCTATTGCACTCGTATTTTTGCGACAGCACCAGTGTGTAGAAGCCGTTGATGCCAGCCAACAGTCGCCACCGCTTAGACAACGATGTCTGGAAATACAATGAGAGCGGAATATCTGCCACACACATCTTGTCTGACTCTTCGAGGTTGTTGAAGACGACGTTTTCGGTGTATGTTAGGCCGTTGTCCTTGTCGGTGAGGTTGTCGGTGTTCTGCGTGTGGGCGAGTTTGCAGGTGGTGCCGAGGGTCTTGAAGTTTGCGCCCAAGCCCAAGCCAAAATGGTTGGTGAAAAACCACTGCCAGCCCAGTTCGCCGGTAAAACCCAGATGCGGCGACTTTTCGTAATTGCTGCAATCAAGATCGTAATCGAGCCTGTGCAAGCCTACGCCTACGTTGGCGTGGAAGTAATGCCCTTTTTGTGCGTTAGCGGTTGTGGCTACGGTTGCCATGATTAGCAATATCATCAGAACTCTTTTCATCTTACTATTATTTTAAAACTTTGTTTGACACCTTGATTGAATAATACGCCGGAATAACTGCCCGTTGACAACGACAATTGGTTGGTTTGCTGCGCGTTATTTATTGTCTTGACAACCTTTCCCGCGTTGTTGCTGATAAGGATTGTGTATTCGCTTTCGGGGTCGTAATCCATAATCTCTATCGTAATCAGACTGTTGGCAACCGCAGGATTGGGATAGACCGCTACTGGCGAATAAGTGGCTTGCTTGGAGGTGGTAACGTAGAACGGACACGACTCCACTTCCCGCGCACTGTTGTCGGCGAGGGTTACAACAGCAGTGTAGTAGCCACTCAGATTGGT
>JAFXMJ010000028.1 GCA_017530465.1 Bacteroidales bacterium | reverse complement strand
TTTTTTCTTTTAAATGGTTGTAGAGTATGACAGAGCTTGCGTAAATCGCCGCAGTAATTGCAGCATAATACCCCACATGTACGTTTTGGGAGACCGACCGACCATAATCACAGATGAAAATTTCCATTATTATGGTTATGAAAAATGCAATCGAGTATGCCGATGCCCATTGTTTGGTTTTATATAGGTATAATAACGCGAGATTGTAGGCCAATGTAAACGACATCCAGAAAATTTCATGTTGTTTGACGGAATAGCCCGATACCAATGGCGAGAATATGAACCCAACGAGTGCAAAATTGAACATCACTTTGTTGTCGTGGGTATATGCAAACGCCATCAGTCCCGTAGAAATTGCGAGCGTAATGGCTACAGTGACTGCCGATGGAAACATATCGTAATGCCCATACGCCAGCCATGTTATCATCCATCCAAGCGTCGTGCCGCCTATCATCAGAGTGTCTTTCAGTACTTTGCGAGATTCTGACGTGTACAGCGAACCTCCAACCATTGCCAATGCCGTTATGTACCCTAACGATACAATTGCAACTGGACCCAACATATCGTGCTCTATCAGGTATTTGATGAAAAGCGACACACCAATCACGGCTATCAGTATGCCAATGACAGCCATCCATTTGACACCAAATTTACGTTCGTCATCTTCTGGTGTGGAGGATTCTTGCGTGACATTTTTTGTATATGCTGGAGGCTGAATGACGGGCGCAGCTACTTCTTCTTTGATTACTTCTTTTTCAATTGTTTCCTCCGTAATATTTTCTTGCTGTGTGGGTGCGATGTATGGCGGAGGCACAATTGGCTGTGGAATATTGTTGTGGGCAATATCTGCCAATGCCGCATTAACGGTGCTGCGGATTTCCCTGATTTGTAAATCTATCCTGTCGCACCATGCCACAATGGACTCAAGTTTTTGCTCGATGGGAGTTCGGGGTGTTCCGTTTGTATTTTCCATATTCTTGAGGATTAATTAGTGGAACCACTCTTTTGTATTATAATTTCCACGGCAACCGCTCCCAAATCCAATTGGGGATGCCTTTCCAAAATTGCACTAAAAACCAATATTTCCAGTCGATGATTGCCTTGCGGCGACGGCGGATTAATGCCTTGTAAATCTTTCTGGCGGCAGGTTTGAGCGGCAGTATCATTGGATAATTGTTGCCGTCGGCGAGAAGGTCGGTGTCGATGAAGCCCGGACGGATGTCGGTGAAGGTGATGTTTGCTTTGGTCATTTTGGATAGGCGGGCAAGGGATTGAATGTAATGACTTTGCATACGTTTGGTCGCGCTGTATGCTGGTGCGCTGCCGAGCCCCTTGGTGCCTGCAATGCTGGAGACAACGGCGATGTGTCCTCCGCCATTGTCCCTGAAAAAATTGAACGCCGTGGCTACGCACTGCACAAAGCCACGCGAATTGGTATTGACGGTATCAAGCTCGGTCTTGACGTCGAGCGGGATGTTGTTGTGTCCTATGCCCGCCACGTGGAAATATACGTCGGCTTTTTGGTCGCCGCCAAGCATTGATAAAAGTGTTGCGGATGCGTCGTCGGCTGTGATGTCGAGTGCTACGGCGGTGACTCTCTCGGGCGCGAGCGCCACGAGTGTCTGAAGTCGTTCTACGCGCCGCGCCGCCGCCATTATCTGCCAGCCTGCTTCTATGTACAGCCTCGCCACCTCGTATCCGATGCCCGACGACGCTCCCACAATCACTATTTTTTTCATAATTAAAGAATAACTTTAATCTTTAATCTCTAATTTTTTAATCTCTCCTCTTTCCTCTATTTGTTCTTCCTTTTGTTCAGCAACTTGATAATTACCACGATGAGTACGATGATTACAAGTGCAGGAACCAAGAGGCACAACAAGACAGACCAATCGTCTTCTTCTTCGTCGGTGCTATTAGAATTGGAGTCGTTGGATTTGTCGATGCTGTTGTCTGTGAGGGATGCACGCTGTGAAGAAGGCGAGTTTTTCACATGTACCGACCTTACCACTACCTGCGGCTGTTCAGTGTTGCCAGCCTCGTCTATCAGGTTTGATGTCTTTTTTGCCACCGCCTTGCTGGCGTTTTCTACGATTGTGTTCCAAGAGGGCTGTTTGTCGTTGAGCGCGCTCGACTGCGCCTTGATGTTGTTGAGTATTGAGGTGAGCATAAAACCGCCCGATGCGTCGCAGCGAGCATATTGGCCAGGCTTGGCTGCTGTGGCGCGGATGGTGCCGCTTTCTTCCACAAATAATGCCCTAAGTTTGTTGATGTCCACGTTGTTGTTGGCGGCGCGGGTGCCAAATGCCACCGATTCCACTTCTGCTCGTTGTACTCCCGCCTTGGAGTTGCAGCAGTCGGTGAGGAATATTGTGAGTCTGGCTTTTTTGGCTGTTATTTCGTTGTATATTTCGGTGGTGCTTATTTCGGTGTTTTCATTGAGGTCGCCGTCGTATGTGAGGTACATGCGCGGGTGTTCGTCGGTGTCGTCGTCAAAGCGGAATCCGTGTCCCGAATATACGAATACTACTACGTCGTTGCTGCCCACTGAGAGGCGGCTTACCGCTTTTTGGATGTTGGATTTCTCGAAGTCGTCGCCTGCGATGATTGTTTCTTTGTATGCGATGCCGAGTTTTTTGGCGATTCCGCTGAAGTTTTTCTTCACGAGGTTTACGTCGGTGGTTACGGATTCGCCGATGGATTCGTCTTTGGTGGCGGCTACGAGCAAAAGGTGCATCGTTACGGGCGCGTTGCTGTCGGGAGTGTAGTCGTTGTTGTTGGAATTGTTGTTGTTGGAATTGTTGTCGTTGGAATTGTTGTCGTTGTCCTGCTCCGAGAGTTGTTGCTTGGCTCTCATGATGGTCTTGAACATCGTCTCGTCCTCGTCGTAGAATTGGAGGAAGTACTTCTTGTCTTTCTCTGCCAGGTTTACCTCGCGGAAGTAATCTACTTCCTTCATATTTTCGTCGAGGAGTTCGTCTTCACCATAAACGTCCTGGAAGATAGCCCATGTTTGGGGTTCAAACTCTCCGTCGGTGCTGTACGCCATGCAGAATGCGGGGAAAATTGGTTCGTCTTTGCTTTCGCTCGGTTGCGGGAGAAAGTAGAGGTAATTGGCACCGTCCATTTTCTCATACTGGCAGTAGTAGTTGCGCTCCCAATACTGGTTTTTCTTGTTGACGCAACGCAGGAAACAGTTGTCGTCGTCGGTGTAGAAGAATAGGCCCTTGTAGGTCTGCCTGTCGTCGAGGTCGTAATACTTGACCTCGTACAGGGTCTGCGCCATCGTTGTCGCAATGTAGATGATCATTGCAACGAGCGTGAGGATTGTTTTTCTCATGGTGTGTGATGTATTTTATTGTGTTTATTTGGCGCAAAGATAAACATTTTTCCTTGGATTTTTGTTTTTTATCCCATCAAAATAATTTTTTCTTTAAAAATATTTGTTTTTTCCAAAAATATTTTATTACATTTGTCAACCAATACAAACAACAATTATTATGGACACATTAAAATGGCGGCAAGATTCTGTCGGGTTGCACGTTAGCATTGATGCACCGTCTGGAAAAGAGGCCGTTTTTACAATAGGTAGCACGTTTGTCAACTTCCTTATGGCTGGCACGCCGAGGATGTATATAGTCTATGTAAAGATGGACGGATGCTACGACGACAAACCTTTCGTTCTCGACCTCGAATCTCTGAGGCCGGTAATCAACAAGACCAACGGGTTGAAAATCAGCAAGTCGCGCAAATCAACGGCGACCTTCATTTCCAACGGTACGCGCATTGGTATGTATTGCCTGGCGCGTGGCGAGAGTTACAGCGACCGTTTCCTTGGCGACAATGGCTGGCAGGCGCAGCGCGTCTATCACGACATCTGCGAAGTGCCTGCCGGTGGCGCATCGGCGGTACAAAACCCCGCTCCAGCTCAGCCCGCTGCACCTCCCGTAATCAACACTCCACCAACTCCATCCGCTCCGCCGCCCGTACAAAATGCAGACGACGAAATGGATTTGGATTTGACGTTGTAAAGAAAAGACAATCAATTTTTGTTACAAATAACCATTAATAAACTATGGCTGATTTCAGTTTAATAGCCAATTCAGGCATTCAGTTTCATTCCGTAAAGGTGAACCTTGGAATGAAGGCGGATGCTATGAAGGTAAACGGCGACTTTTATGAAAAATTGGAGGAGGACATCGAGGGCAACAAGGAGATTACCTTCGTGTTCCCCTACTACCACGAAAAACTCCAAAAATATATCGAGTTCACGGAGGAAATCCAGAAAGTAGCCACCGACCCCGCCACAGGCGAGATTGTGGAGGCAAGGATTCCTCAGAATCTCATCAAGCCAATCCCGGAGCACAAGATTGTTACCGTGAGGGCGCGTGAGGCTGTGGAGAGTTACGAAGGTGTTTGGATTCCGATTCCTTATCTGAGGAAGAGTTATGACGGCACCAAATTCCAGCAGGGTCCCGAGACGTGGGCGATGATGTGGATTAGTCGCATTTCGGGTACTGACGACGACAGCGAGTACACTCACAATGTGGTGCTTGCCTTCGATACCCGCTGCGAGGACAATCAGGAGGCTTACCTCACGCCGACCGTCAAGGACGCGCAAAACTCAGTATTTGAGTGCGCCGTAAAGCCCGACGACAATTTCTTCTTCTGCGCTCGTCCGTGGGTGCAGGATTGGTTGAAAAATGAGTTTGAGAAAAAATGCGCCGCCCTTGGCAAGCACGACGAGGATTACAACTTCCTCCACACGTCGTTCTACCTGACGTTGTTGAAGGTTTTGGGCAAGGCTGATACTTTCCCAAAGTTGACTCTCCACACCCACAACGTTTGCATTGACGTTGACCTCATCCTCGATGTCGGCAACTCGCGCACCACTGGCGTTCTTGTGGAATCAGTCAGGACGGGACAGCCCTTTGAATTTACCGACGCCGTGCCACTCGAAATCCGCGATATGACTTACCCCGACCGCACTTACAGCGATCCTTTTGATATGAGGGTTGCATTCGTGAAGACATCGCTCGGCGACGAATCTCAATTCATTCTCTCCGGCAATCCCAAGGCTTTCGCGTGGCCCTCGCTCGTGCGCATTGGTCGTGAGGCTCAGAGGCTTACGGTGCTCAATACCGCCGACAACAACAATTCTGTGATGTCGTCGCCCAAGCGTTACCTTTGGGACACCGAAAAACGCGCCTTCCCGTGGACCTATATTTCAAAGACCGACGAGCAGTTTGCAAAGCCCGCTCTCTATGGCATCGCCGAACTCTTCACGGAAGACGGCAAACTCCTTGAATCTGAGCGTGAAAAGGCTGCACAAGACCCCGAAATGAAAACTCCCTACCCGGCGATGAACCCGTATTTCTCGCGCAGTTCGTTGATGACATTCGCCCTCGCCGAGATTTTTATGCAGGCGGTAAGTTACGTCAATAGTTACAACTTCCGCAAGCGTCAGGGTCAGGAAAACCTCCCGCGCAAACTCAAACGCATCGTTCTCACCTGCCCGACGGCAATGTTGGAGACCGAACAGATAATTCTCCGTGAACACGCCAAGGAAGCTCTCAATGCGTTGAAGTCGTATTTTGGCAACAATTTCATCGACGAAAACCTCTCCATCATCCCCGACGCCGACGACATCCGCCGCGATGCCGACAAGCGTGAGGATTGGAACTACGACGAGGCTACCTGCAACCAATTGACTTTCGTCTATGGCGAAATCAAGGACAGGTTTATGAACAACGCACGCCTTTATATAAATACTGTTGGCAAACTCCGCGCCGACACGCTCTACCCGTCGTCTCCGGCGGTAAGCATTGCGAGCGTCGATATAGGCGGCGGCACTACGGACTTGATGATTGCC
>JAFXMJ010000275.1 GCA_017530465.1 Bacteroidales bacterium | reverse complement strand
CTGCTCGAGCATCCTGTGGCGCAGCTGGGACTTCAAGCGCGAAGCCGCAGCCGCACTCAAGCTCACAGCCAAGGATATGTACGCCAATAAGCTCATTGACGGCATCATCCCCGAACCCATTGGCGGTGCGCACACCAACCCCACCGAGATGTACCAGATTGTCAAGAAGGCCATCATCGACAATATCGCCGAATTGCAGCAGATTCCTATCGAGACGCTCGTCAATAAGCGCATCGAAAAATTCTGCCAAATGGGCGTTTTCAACGAGTAATTAGCCAAGCCCAAAATCCATCTTTGACACTCTAAAATGCCAACAACATCGTCATATACTGCCAATAATAAGGACACCAAGCGCAACCGGGATGCCAAGCTCGTGGGACACGTCAATGACGCCTACGGGCGCATCCCCCCTCACGACATTGAGCTCGAGGAGGTGGTGCTTGGCGCTATGATGCTCGAGCAGGGCGCGGAAATCGACGTACTCAATATCCTGAGCAAAGACAGTTTTTATAAGGAGGCTAATGCCAAGATTTTTGAGGCGATACTCCAGCTCTCGACGGCGCAGCAGCCCATCGACATATACACGGTGGTGGAGCAGCTCTCCAAAAATGGAATTCTCGAGGACGTGGGCGGCGCGTATTATGTGGCGTCTCTCACTGAAAAAGTGGGTTCTGCGGCTCACCTCGAATTTCACGCCCGCATCCTGCAACAGAAATACATACAACGTCAGCTCATCAAAATCTCCACAGAGATAGAAGACCGTGCATACGACAAGACGAGCGACGTGAACGACCTATTGCAATTCTCCGAAAAATCCATCTTCGACCTCGCCAACGGCAATATCAAGACGCAGACGCAGGATATGAACACTGTACTCAAGGCGGCACTAGAACACATCGAAGAGGCTGCCAAGCGTACCGACGGTCTGTCGGGTGTACCGTCAGGCTTCACTTCGCTCGACCGCGTCACGCAGGGTTGGCAAAACAGTGATATGATTGTAGTGGCTGCCCGTCCGGCGATGGGTAAGACCGCGTTTATACTCTCGATGGCGCGCAATATGGTGGTCAATCACAAAGTGCCTGTGCTGATATTCTCATTGGAAATGTCGGCAATGCAGCTCATTAACCGTATTATCATATCAGAAACCGAAATCAGCTCCGAAAAAATACGTACAGGCAAGCTCGAAGAACACGAGTGGATGCAGCTCGAAGCCAAGGTTAAAAACCTTCAAGACGCGCCGCTCTTCATTGACGATACGGCGGCAATATCCCTCTTTGAACTCCGTTCCAAGTGCATTCGCATGAAATTGCAGCACAATATTGGCATCGTGATGATAGACTACCTTCAGCTTATGACGGGTCCCGAGGAAGTGCGCGGCAACCGCGAGCAGGAGGTCTCCACCATTTCGCGTGGTATCAAGCAGTTGGCCAAGGAGCTCAATGTGCCTATCATAGCCCTCTCGCAGCTCAGCCGTAATACTGTGGCACGTGGCGGCTCCAACCGTCCTATGCTCAATGACCTCCGTGACTCTGGTGCGATAGAGCAGGACGCCGACATTGTTTGCTTCATCCACCGCCCCGAATATTACGGACAGCTACAGGACGAGAGCGGCAACAGCACGCAAGGCCTCGGACAGGTCATTATCGCCAAGCACCGTAATGGCGCGGTATGTGATGTCAATTTGCATTTCCGTGCTGAGTTTGCAAGGTTTGAGGAGTGGGATTCTATGGGATTGTCGGGTGGACTTCCAGTTTTGGAGGCTAATGGCAATATGGTGCAGTCCTTTGAATCGTCAATGAATGATAGCGGAGTGTCGGCATTGCCGCAGACCAATATGCAACCGTCCGATGAAGTACCGTTCTGATTTTTTCAAAAAAGGATTGTGACAGTTTCAATCCTTTGTAATTGTCTCATTTTATGGAGGGAAAAAACATGAAAAGGATTTTGTTGTTTTTGTTGATGTTGATGGTAACTGTGCCGTCCCTCGCCATGAAAATCCTCATCCCGATGGATGCCACGCAGACCAACCATCTGAAAGCATACGGGGTTTGCTATGCCATCTTGAAAAACGGAGGCACGGCGGATTGGCTGCTTAATTACCGTGGCGGCAGTTTCCTGACTGATTACGCCGATTACATTGTTACAATGTGCCGCGTGAGAAACGTCCGATTTGAGCAGATAGCCGATGCCGCAGCTAACAACATTCTCTCCGAAATCGCCCGCAACGACATCAATATGGAGCAAGTGAAACTTGAAAAAGCTCCCAAAATCGCCGTTTATGCTCCCAAAACCTACAAGCCGTGGGACGATGCCGTGATGCTTGTATTGACATACGCTGAGATAGATTACACCGTGGTGTATGACGAGGAAATCCTCACCGGCGAACTCTCCAAATACGACTGGCTGCACGTCCACCACGAAGATTTCACGGGACAGTTTGGCAAATTCTATTCCGCCTACAAAAATGCCACGTGGTATCGCAATCAGGTGGCGGAGTTCAATGCGTTGGCGCAGAAGATGGGTTTTTCCAAGGTGTCGCACCTCAAACTCGCCGTAGCCAAGACCATGAAGGAGTTCGTCGGTAATGGCGGATTTATGTTTGCAATGTGTTCTGCCACAGATAGTTTTGATATTGCGCTTGCCGCCGAGGGTGTTGACATCTGTCAGCCGATGTTTGACGGTGACCCCATAGACCCCGATTGCCAGAAGAAACTCGATTTCAGCAAGACCTTCGCCTTCCAGAATTTTACGTTGGAGCTCAATCCCAATGTCTATGAATACGCCGACATCGATGCCACCAATACGCGCAAAGTCAGGAAAGAAAACGATGTTTTTACGTTGTTTGACTTTTCCGCCAAGTGGGATCCCGTACCGACAATGCTTTGCCAAAACCATGAGTCGGTCATCGACGCCTTTATGGGTCAGACCACGTCCTACCGCAAGGAAGTCTTGAAACCGAGCGTTCTCATTATGGGAGAAAACAAATCCGCAAACGAGGCTCGCTACATCCACGGCGAATACGGCAAAGGCACTTGGACATGGTACGGCGGACACGACCCCGCTGACTACCAGCATTTTGTAGGCGACCCGCCCACCGACCTCGACCTCCATCCCAACAGCCCGGGCTACAGGCTCATATTAAATAATGTGCTGTTCCCTGCGGCTAAGAAAAAGAAGATGAAGACATAATTTTTGTTTTTCACACATTTCTTGCGTAATTCTCTCACGGAGACACGGAGGACACGGAGTTTTTTGCTCTGTGTCCTCTGTTTTTTTATGCCATCATTCTCCATAAACTGTGTTCGTGTACGTGTTAACTGTCATCTCTCCGTGTCCTCCGTGCCTCCGTGAGATTCCCCTCTCCCAAAAAATCTCGCTAAAAATTTTGGTGTTCAACTTTTTGACTCTTAAACACTTAAAAATACAACGTAAAGCACGCTGTACAAAAAAAAAAAAAATAGACGACTTTTTTCAAAATTCTTTATACCTTTGCGGCGTGAAATGAGGATGGAGTCTTCCATTGCCAAATTTCTTAGCAATTTGTGCAAAAAAAATCGATGGAAACATTGACGGCAACGATTTGCGAACCTTATAACGGCGGAGCCGAATATACGGAGAGGATAATCCCGTACAATTCCGAGTGTGGACAGACCAAAATCGGGAAGTCGGTAGAGTACGCTCTGTTGCCTGACGTCAAATATTGGTTTCCAATACGCGCCACCCATCACCGCGCACAGAAGATTTACGACAAGATAGTATCTCTGCGCAACGATTGCCTCGAACCTTACTTGCCCATCCTCCGTCACATCGAATATACCAACGAAGATTTCAACAACCCCACACAATATGTCGCCGACAAACCTTTGGACACTGGACTTCTGTTCCTGCGCTCCACTGTCAACGACTTTAAGACCCTGCTCCAATACGACACGATGTTTCCCGGTATGACACCTTATTATAATCACTTTTGTCAGAACGAATTTGGCAAAAACGATTTCCTAACCGTGCCAGACAGGCAGATGGAGAGCTTCAAGATAATCGTGGAATCCGGGAACGAGAACATCCTTGTTCGTCAGAATGAAGTTCCTTCATTGTTATCTGGCGACCGCGTAGTTGTCATCGGCGGGCCATTCGCAGGAGTAGAAGGGATTGTGATGAAATACAAGCATCAGAAGAGGGTGTTCGTGGAATTGCAAGGAGTGGGAAGGTATGCCACAGCGTATGTGCCAGGGGCGTGGATAAGGAGGATAGGGAATGCATAATGCATTTCCAAAAAATGAATAAAAAAATTTTGGTTAATAGAAAAAAAGGGCATAAATTTGTCGGATGAACAAAAAAACACAGAACTATGGCACGTTATCTATACCCGACAACAAATATAACGATGTTCAAGGTGTTTGGAAAAAATCCTGATTTAACAATCAGTTTTCTAAATGCCCTTCTGCCTTTGGACAACGGAAACAACATCGTTGAGGTAGAATACATCAAACAAACAGATGCTCTTGACAATCAATTGTTGGAAAACAACGTTGTTGATGTGAAATGTACAGGTGCTGATGGAAGTCAGTTTTATGCCGAAATACAAACAAGATGGTCTGACGAATTTGAATTAAAAATCGAAACAAACGATAATAAAACCACCGTTAGAACATTTGGAAGCAAAAAGCATTATCCTGTTCTTCCGTTGCCATTTTATTCTCTTAATCTATTAGACTTAATAGTTGATAAGAAGTCCGAAAACTTCTACCATTATTGTGATTCTGTTTTTGATTTCGATACCAATCAACTGATTGAAAATCTGAAATTGATATACATCGAGTTGCCGAAATTTAAATCCGGAAAGATTAACAAAGCCCCAATGTTTGATATATGGCTTCGTTATCTGACGGAGATAGATGAGAAAACCAAGTATCCATCAGAAGAATTGTCCACCAATCCATTTATACAAAAGGCTTTGGGCATAATTGAAGAATGGAAATTTTCTGAGGGAGAAATGTACGCTTACGAAAAATTTTGGGACTCAGTAAGCGTCGAACGTTCAGTATTTCGTACTGCATACAATGAAGGATATAATGAAGGATTGGCATTAGGAATGAAAGAAAGTGGATGTCCCATTGACGAAATCAAAAAAGCCACAGGCCTTTCCGAAGAAGAAATTAACAAATTGTAGATGCCCGCAACATCTTCCAATACTACAAGGATAGCGAAAAATACGCTGCTGCTGTATTTCCGCCAAATCCTCATAATGCTCGTGTCGTTGTACACGGTGAGGGTGGTGCTGAATGTCTTAGGCGCGGAAGATTACGGAATCTACAATGTCGTGGCGGGAGTGGTTACGATGTTTGGATTTCTCTCCGGCGCAATGGCGACTGCAAGCCAAAGATATTTCGCATTTGATTTAGGGAAAGAAGATTATGAACATTTAAAGACGACATTTAGCGTTACATTCCAGATATACATATTATTGGCGGCGATAATTGTCGTATTGGCGGAAACAATCGGGCTGTGGTTTGTGATGAACAAACTCGTTATTCCGCCCGAAAGGATGACAGCGGCAATTTGGATTTATCAAGCAGCGGTTTTTTCATTCCTTTTGACGCTTCTTGCAACACCTTATATGGCAAGCATCATCGCTCATGAAAACATGAATATATATGCATACGTGAGCATCGTTGAAGCTGTTTTGAAACTGGGTATAGTATTCATTTTGCAGGTCTTGGATTATGACAAATTGATACTTTACGCATTATTACTGACAACGGTCGGATTAATAACAACCGCAATTTACAGATTATATTGCAAAAGGAATTATAACGAATGTATATTTAAGTATGTCAAGGACAAGGCACTGTTTAAGGAATTAGTGAGTTATAGCGGATGGAACTTATTTGGGGCGTCAATTAGTGTAATTAAAAATCAGATTATCAATATTCTACTGAATCTTTATTTTGGAGTTGTAGTAAATGCGGCAAGAGCAATTGCCAATCAAGTTCATAATGCAGTAACAAGTTTTTCACACAATTTTAATACAGCATTGCGTCCTCCAATCGTAAAAACATACGCAGCAGGAGATAAAGATGAAACAATGAATTTGGTGTTTCGCGGCTGTAAGTTTACTTACTTTTTGATGTATGTTTTTGCATTGCCGCTCATCCTCGAAATGGACATAGTTTTGAATTTATGGCTCGAAACGCCGCCTGATTATGCTG
>JAFXMJ010000274.1 GCA_017530465.1 Bacteroidales bacterium | reverse complement strand
GTCAGCCCTTAATATGTCGGGGAGCCTAGTTATGCAGACCAACGGTGAAAAATTTGCCGGTGAAGGACTGACCAGAGCCAGCTTGGACCAGTTGGGATTTGTCTATGCCGTTAAAAATAACAGCAAATCTTACATCAACTTTGCTTTCAACTATCATAAAAGCAAGAATTTTGCCCAGATCCTTAGTGCGTCAGACAAGTTGGAAAATGCTTCTCAAAACAAGTTAACCGCACTGAAGTATGCCTATGGGAAAGAATTGCCTGCTAAACATGCGGAGCTGATGTGGAACGCCATCGACAATTTGTATAGTCAAGCTCTCCCATACGATTCGATTGCCGATTTGTTTGAATACGTTTCGGCAGATTACTATAGCTTCAACCGTTCCAGCAAAGGCTATATCGGAGAGTATGACTTTAATATCAGCGGGAACATCAATAATAGAGTTTACCTGGGCTTAACCGTAGGCCTGCATCAGGTGCACTACCAGGACTACTCTGAATACATGGAGCATCTGGTGTCGGGCGAAGACATCGTAATTGCCGACAACCGTATGATTACGGGAGCTGGGGCCGACATCAAGCTGGGTGTGATCTTCCGTCCAGTGGCTACTTCTCCCTTCCGCATCGGGCTTTCCGTGGCGACGCCGACATGGTATGATTTGACCACAGAAGGACAGACCGGACTGTATGATGCGCGGACAGGCGAGTCGTTTACTGAAAAAACAGCCAATTCAAGATACGAATTCAAACTCAATACACCCTGGAAATTTGGGCTGAGCTTGGGACATACGGTCGGTTCTTACCTGGCCCTGGGCGCTTCGTATGAATATGCAGCCTATCAAAACATGGACACACATGTAATTGAAGGATATGAATACGACTATTGGTATGGCGATGCCTACAGCGTAAGCAATAGCGACAGGGTGATGAATGAACATACACAAGAGACGTTGAAAGGCGTTTCTACGCTGAAATTGGGCCTGGAATACAAGCCGGTGCCCGAGTTGGCACTGCGTGCAGGATACAATTTCCTTTCACCCATGTACGACATGAAGGGCGATAAAGACGGAACACTCCTGTCAAACGGCTCCTGCTACGCTTCTTCAACCGACTATACCAATTGGAAGGCAACAAACCGCTTCACGCTGGGCGCAGGCTACACGGTAAAGAACTGGAACTTTGACTTGGCATGGCAGATGACAGTCAAGAAAGGCGAATTCAGCCCGTTCATCCCATATTACGGTGCCGCCGACAACAGCCCCCATCCGGATGATAACGTAGCAGACATCGTAGCCGTAAAACATAACCGCAGCCAGTTGTTGTTGAGCATTGGCTATCGATTCTAAACGGTTTTTCACATCATTTGATATAGAAGGTGTGGCTATTTGTAGTGAACCCCAGAAGTTAGACAGAAAACTTCTGGGGTTCACTACATTTTGAGCCCATCCTCTTTTTGTAATCATTAAAGATTCTTTTCCACTTCGCTTGGCTGATAGTCAAAATACACGAAAAGACAGATGAATTTTTCTGTTTTACTTGCTCGTAATCAAAAAAAATGTTATATTTGTATCGGAATGCGCTAAAATGTGTGCATGCCAGACATATTGGAAAAGAAGCGTTATGCTGTAACTTGTCATTGGAAACCTGAGAAATTTCTGATTAAACACAAGTAAGGTGTAATAGTTTCTCACGCCATCGGCGTGGGTTACTATCATTACATTCGTGTTTAAGGGTTTTCTCAGGACCTCCAATGAAGAAGTGGTGTATTAGTCCCCACGCTTTTCCATGCCTGTTTTTTAATGAAAAAGTATTTTAAACTTAACGTTTCAAACGATGTGTTTATGCGAATACTACAAGTAATCCACGGCTATCCGCCGTATTATATGGCAGGGTCGGAGGTGTACACATACAACCTCGCTCGCGAATTGGCGAAGTCAAACGAGGTGTTTGTATTTCACAGGATAGAGGACAAATCGTTGCCGCTGTATCAGATTACCGATACGGTGAGCGATGGCGTAAATATTAGGTACATAAACAATTATGAGTCTGAGAGTTCGGCGTTTTACGACAAGTACCTTAATCCGAGAATCGACGACGAGTTTCGTGACTACGTTAAGTTGGTGAACCCTGATGTGGTGCACATCGGACATCTGTCGCACCTATCCACACAGATTCCAAATTTAAGAGACGAATTTTGATGCGTTTGCCCTGGGTAAAATAGACCTTACAAATCTTAAAACAAACGAGAATGGATTGCGCAGAACAAATAGGCAACTACTTAATAACCTCAGAACCAACTCAACTGAGTCCAAATCTCTATTTCTTCGAGAACTGCGAAAACAACGAGGGTGTATGTTTCGATATTCTGACCATCAAAGAAACGGACTCTAACTTACGTAAACTGAGAAGAATCATTGACAATGAGATAAAACCTCTTGTCAATCAAGATATTGTTGGTTTTGTAAAAACAATCGAAACTGGTTTCGACGATGCAACACATTCGTATTACATCGTTTACGAGCATTTTGCCGACAATACGTATGAAACACTACAAAATATTGACATAGCTTCTGTTATCAATATTACCAAAGGATTGAACTACTTCAAAACCAATAACAACACCCAAAAATTCGTCATTTCCCCACAATATGTCAAAGTGGATAACACTGGTGATGCAAAACTGATGTTTGCCATCTTGTACGACATATTCGCGGATGAAAATCTTTTGGACGAGGAATATCTTTCTCCAAATGCAAAAAAATATTTGTCTGACAGAACATCTGCCAAACCGACACATCAAGACGACATATACGCATTGGTGAAAACATTCGAATCTTTCATCCGTGATAATTATGAGTATTCCAATGTAGCCATAACCAACAAAATACTAAGTGGTACTTTGGAGGAAGAAAGAACGAAAAGGTTTTCTAAATATCACGAACTAATTGACTTGCTCGAACAACTACCATCTGTTAATAGAAAGTCATATCAAACAATCAAAGTTGTAACTCAACCAGATTTTTTTGATGCCTTTCAAGCGGTTCTTAATTCAATGAATAAAAACACATGGATGTTAATTGATTATGAACGTTCAGAACAGGGACAAGTAACTGGGCAGTTTACAACAGACGATTATTGCGGTCGCTTTTTTGTTGACGAAAAAGGGTACCTCTTTATTCCATACAAAAGTTGTAAAAATGGCAAAAACAAAGAACTCGTTTCGAAAGAAGATTCGTTTTTGGCTGAATTCAATTTCAGTTTGAATGATAATTGGCAAAACTTCAATTGCGTTAACTATTATGAGCAGAAATACCAAGAAAGACACAGATTGTCTCAACTTCACAAAATTCAAAACGACAATCTAAACGTTTGGTTGAAACTTCCCGAAACTGAGAAAGAATACATCGAGAAAAACGCATTCAAAGTCAAATATGTCAAGAAAGAACCGTCGCAAAACAACGAGCGCATAATATTCACCTTGACCGAAGACGAAAAAATCAGTTGGGGCAAAGTCCGCAAACTCAAAGATGAACATAAAATTCTATTTGTGGACGATATCTTTGTAGGACAAATATACGACTGGAAATCAGAGAGCAAAACCATAACTATTGCCAATCCAAAATGTAACATTGAGGAATTGCCTGAGAATGGCGAACTTTCCGAAGACATCCGTCAGGAAACGAGCCAGTTCAAAAAACAGGTTGAGTCTTGCCAAAAATTCTTGAAACAAGATGTCGTAAATAAGGAATTGTGCGACATAATCGCAACTCCCAACAACAAAATTGATTGTCGCATACACGATTTGGACTATGACACTTTTGAATCTCAATTATATAATGAGAAGTTGAAAAATGACCCGTCTCAATTGGAGGCTGTATTGGAGGCAATCAGTTACAAACCTATGTATCTGATTCAAGGTCCTCCCGGCGCTGGCAAAACAACTGTAATCGTGGAAACTATCCGACAGTTGGTAAAACGTCAAAAGGACATCAAAATACTATTGACATCACAATCCAATTTGGCAGTTGACAATGTCCTCGAAAAACTAATTGACTGCAACGACATTCCTTTCATCCGTTTGGCAAGCGAAAATGCACTCGAAAACGATAGCGTTTCAGAATTAATGAAACATCATTGTTACGAAGAAAAACTCAAACAATGGATAGCACAAACAGAGAAAAAATCTTCGGACTATTTCGATAAGAATTTTGCCGAACAAGAGGGCGTAAAAGAATTGCAGAAATTGTTTGATACGTATATGGCGGCAAAAGAATCAAACAACTTCAGTGATTTCACCAAACGTCTGAATAAGTGCTCTAACTACGTCAAAAAATTGTTTGAGAATGCAAATGATTTCAAATCCGCAGAAAAAGTATTTGAATCTAAATTCGGCAAAGAGTATTTCCTATTGAAAAAAATTCAAAAGGATTGGTTCTCATTCATTGATAATTCTTTGGTGGATGCAGATTCAGACGGAAAAAGGAAAAAAGCAATGCTCAACAACGGAAGCCAAGAGATAGACTTCCTGACTGCAATGCTTTTAAAAACTAATGTAGTGGGTGCAACTTGTATCCATATTGCAAGCAGCAAATACAGCCGTGTGAATTTCAAATTCGACTACGTGATAATGGACGAAAGCAGCAAAGCAACACCCGCCGAATCGCTTGTACCACTCAGTATGGG
>JAFXMJ010000273.1 GCA_017530465.1 Bacteroidales bacterium | reverse complement strand
GCTACCCGTAGGCTTTACCTTCATCCCCCTATGGAGTCCGTCGGTGGAATCCATCGCAATCGTGCGGATGGTGTGCTCGCCGATGTGCTGCTGACACTCGATAATCAGTTTCTCTCCGTTGTCGCGTGTGAGTTCGAGCGCGTCTTGAATTGACGGCAACTTACCGCCTGACTTCTCGAAACTTACGTCAACCACAGGACCGATTACCTGTACTATTTCGCCATAATTTTCTTCCATTTGGATATGCTTTGAGTTTTAATGTTTTCTGATGTCCCCAAACTTACAACAAATTTTCAATGTGGCAAAATTTTTTTGGGAATTTTTTTGATGTAAAATGTCAATGTGTTGAGGAATAGGGCGTTGGACTGTGAATTTGTAGATTCATTGGAAAAATTGCAGCCGTCTAATCATACGATTAAACATGGCGGCTGCAATTTCAATAGATTCATGCTCCTATAAGAACATTGACTTCTTCCCAACCGTTTTCCAAAACTACATAATCAAAGCCTCCTGCACACCAGCATCCTTTTGCACCATGGTCTTTGGGCATGATGTAGTTAATATTGACAATATCCCCATGTTTTAGTCCATTTTCTTGGATAAAACATTGCAGGTCATTCTTAGTCCAGACGTAGGTTTCGACTCTGCTTCGTCCCCATACATATATGCTGTAATATTGAAAAAAGTTGTGATACATCGAATGGGAATCCTGTTTATTTGATAGTTTTCCCCATATTGTAGCCAGCCAACTTCTTCTCCTTCCGTATCCTAATATGTCGTGATGTGCTACAAGATATTTGACATTGCCGGCGAATAAATTGTCGTAGTCTTTCTCTGTCAGATTAAAATCCTTCCTCATTGTTGTATTGATTTAATGATGTTACACCTATGCCAGTCAAGGACAATGCTTTGCCCGACAACTTTGCCGCCGCCTTCCAGTCCTTGATGCTCTCAAAAAACTCGGACATGTTGTTGTTTCCAAAACGTGGTGAGCCTTCCTTGAACTTTCGATATGCATATTTAAGTTCGTCTTCGGGGTATATCGGAGCGTGTGTTGAGACCTTCTGTATTTAAAATTCATTTTAATTTTTTACTCCAAAACAAACCCCAATTGCTAAGACATTCTTTATTCCGAAAAGTCCAGCCATGTCAAATCATAGACGCTTGGGTCAAATGAATATGCCACTCTGCCCGACGCATCCACGACTTCCACATAATCGTGGTCTTTGATGAAATTAATCGTCTGTTGGTCGCTCAGCATTTTTATCAATATTTCGTGTATATTGACGCCCAACAAATAATAACATCCCACCACAGGCTTTGCATTGGCTTTGACATTGTTTTGTTTGAAAATCTTGTTGCAGATAGCCGCCGCGTATTGTGCGTACCCGACGCAATTTGCCTTGCGGTTTGCGATGTCGTTGTGCCTACTAAATTCCAAATCATCCGCCGCTTTCCGTTTCGCGTATTCCGCAATGTCTTTTATAGATGTCAATCCGCCAACGTCCCCAATATCCACTGTACAAGGCGATACGGCGCGGTCGCTCAACTTCACGAGGCGGATTTGGCTCTTGATTATGATTGCGACCACACTTATTATAAATAGGACGAGGAATATTTTTTTCAGGCGTTTCATTTGTCGCCGTCAGAATAACCGTTGATGATTGCGGTTTGCCTGCGCGCTTCTTCGATGGAGAACGGTTGCTTTTGTTGCTCTCTTACAACTCTTTTCGCCTGTTTGTGATAATCCTCTATGAATTTTTGATTGGTGTCTGGGGCTTTGATGTTCCACGAAATGCAGTTGAGCGCGCCGTCTTTGTCAACCGCTTCCATAGCATCAGGAACGCCAATCACGTTACATTCAGGCAAATATGCCCTAATCTGTTGCAACGCCTGTTGATCTTCGGGGATGCCCAACTGTGGAACGAGCACAAGTTTCCCAATTTGCAAAGAATTGATGTAAGCCCAACTATTTTTATCAAGGTGTTCGACGTCGTATTTCAGGCTGACAACCTCAAAATGCTCGTCCAAAACCTGCCGAAACTTCTTTGCCATATCTGCATCAATTTGTTCATAATTGGTCATCAACACTCGATTATCACCTAAATAATGAATCACGCCATCGCTATGCCCATATATTTCTTCTCTGTCCCACGGTATAAAAACGATTTCGCACTCGAAAGCATCAGTGAGCATCTTTTGTACGTCGTCGCGAGACTTGTTTTCGTTTTCAACGAACACTTTTTCGGTCATAACGATTTTGTTGCCGCACTTAACGACATTGCCGCCGTCGATTATCAAATCCAAATCCACAACATTGTCGCCCCATTTCAGAAAATCGACGTTGCCAACTTTCTTGACGTTTGTGATGTATTGCCTGTTTTCGGCATCGTTCAGATAATTAGGAAAATATTTGTACGCAACAAAACGATTGTCCTCCGTCTGAATCGGCATATAATCCCTGCACCAATAATCATTGGTATATTTCAACAGCCTACAATCCACACCATTGTCCTTCAAAATCTGTTTGAGGTTTTTATACAGATTCGGACACGTTTTAGGGAGGTAATTCGAGAAGTAAACGGTGTCGGTGTCGGAGTCGGCGAGTAGGG
>JAFXMJ010000027.1 GCA_017530465.1 Bacteroidales bacterium | reverse complement strand
GGGGCGGCAGGGTAGGGGAGTCTGCACTATGTCGGATGCCTGTTGCCCGTATCCGAGGAATCCTGCGGCGGGGTGAGTTGCGCCCCATACGCTTACCACGCGGGTGCCGACGAGCGACGCAAGGTGCATGTTTGCGCTGTCCATCGAGACCATACAGTCGAGGTTGGCGATGAGGAGGAGTTCGTTGGTGAGTCCGCCGAGTCTGCCCGCCGTGCTAATGACGTTTGGATATTGCTGTTGCCAATTTTCAAGTATCGCCTTCTCCTTGTCGCCCGCTCCAAATAGGAATACCTTCGCGCCTTGTTCGGAGAGCGATTTGACGAGGAGTTCGGTCTTGTCAAGCGGCAGAATTTTGCCTTTGTGGGCTGCGAAGGGCGCGATGCCTATCCATTTGCAGTCTTTCTGACCAGCTACGGAGACCACCGCCTCCGGCATTGTATTGTCGGTGAATATCGATTGAAAGTCTATCGTGAAATCAAATCCGAGCTTGTGCAGTACATCGGCGTACCGCTCTATGGTGGTGCTGAGCGGTGCGCATTGGTCTGCACCTTTCTTGACGAGGCGTTTCTTGTCGGAGCGGCCTTTGTCGATTTTGATGGTTTTGATTGAGCTAAAAAAACTCCTGAACCTCAGATATTTGGTGCGCAGGACGTCGTGGAAGTCGGCGTATGCGTCCACGCGCATATTGCGGATTTCCTTGTAGAGGCGGTTGAGCCCGGCGATGCCTTTGTAGTCTTTTTTGAGGTCAATGCCCACAAAGCGCACGTTGCCAGGGCAGGTGGCAAACATCGGTGCAAAATTTTTGCGGCTTAGGAAGATGATTTCCAAGTCTTTGTATTTTTGCGCCAACGACCACACTACCGGCAGGCACATCGCAACGTCGCCCATCGCCGAAAAGCGAGAGATCAAGAGTCTTTTGACTTCCATTATTTTGTGCCGTAAAGTACGGGATTGAGGTTGGGGTCGTTGTACATCTTCATCTGCTTATAGACCTTCATGTATTTCTTGCCGCTGCGGATGTCGTCAAGCAGCTGGTCTATGGCAGTTGCGAGGTCTTTTTTCTGTTCGAGGAGTACGTCGAGCTTCTTCTGGCACTGCGCCTTGTGCTCGGGTGTGGTGTCGCCACGCTCCACCTGTTCCTTCATGTGGTAAATCTTGAGGGAGAGGATGCTGTAGCGATCCATCGCCCACGCCGGAGATTCTGTGTTGATGGTGGCGTCGGCTGCGGGCTTCACGTCCTTGTTGCTGTCGAGGAAGTAGCTGTCGATGAGCTCCACGAGGTCGGTGCGGTCTTGGTTGCTCTTGTCGATGCGGCGTTTGATTTTGAGAGCCTCCACGGGGTCTATCTCCGGGTCACGTATGATGTCCTCGAGATGCCATTGCACGGTGTCTATCCAGTTTTTGAGATAGAGGTAGTACTCGATGGTCTTGGTTTCGTATGGGTTGGCGATGGGGGTGTCCACATTGTCGTGCTTGTGGTAGTCGGCTATCGCCTGTTCAAATATTTTCCAGGATGTCTGTGTGAGTGTCATTTCGTAATAGTTTTTTTGTGTATTGACGTTGCAAATGTAATAAAATCTTTGGTAATTATCATTATAATGTGCCGAAAAAAAACTTTTGCCGTCACTGAGCCACCGTCAGGTCGTTCCCAATCATGCGCACGTGGTATTGTTGTATTTCAGCCTTCAATAGTTTGAGCATTGCGGATTCTTCGTCGGGGAAACGCCCGATGAGGTTGTTCTGGAGCATCACGTCTTCGTCGGGGATGTAAAAGCCGGTCTCCTTCGTGCCGTCGAATTGCAGGAAATATTTGCCCTTGGAAATCTGATACAGCGGCTCGCTAAAATTGATTACGTAGCCGGTGGTGTCGCTGTCGTCGAAATACGAATTGCCAAAGGCGATGTACGGTTGGTCGTAATTGAGGAAATCCAATATTGTGGGCGTGATGTCGGTCTGGCAAAATAGCTTTTCGGACATTTTCTTGATGCCGCCGGGCTGGTAAAAGAGAATCGGCACTTTGAACACATTGCGGTCGGTGGTGTATTCGCGGCTGAGGTTTTGGTTGGTGTGGTCGGCGGTGATTACAAAAAGCGTGTTTTCATACCAGGGGTATTGTTTCATCCGATTGAAAAACTGCCTAATGGCATTGTCGGTGTACTGTATGCACTTGGTGATAGGCAGAGGCCCTTCCTCAAATTGCTCCTTGTATCGTTCTGGTATGCGGAATGGATTGTGTGAGGTAGCTGTAAAACAAGCTGTTACAAATGGTTGCGGTATTCCGCCCATGCTCTTGGCATAATATTGCAAAAATTCCTCGTCCCATATCGCCCAATGTCCGTCAAAATCGTCCATCGCATTGAAACTCTTGTCGTTGCAATACTCTGTCAATCCATAATAATCGTCGAAACCAGCCAACCGCGAAAAATGCAGGAATCCCATACTGCCGTTGGGCGCGCCGTGGTAAAACGCTGAGTAATAGCCTTTTTGTTTCAATAGCGACGCCACGCTGTTTACCTTGTTGTTGGAGTATATGCCCATAAAAAAATGGTCGGTCAGGTAGGGGATGCCCGCCAATATGCTCGGCATAGCATCAATGGACTTGCGCCCCGTTGCAAATGAATTGGTGAACGTAAGTCCCTCTCTGTAAAGCGAATCAAGGAACGGAGTATAGCCCTCGTTGCCATTGAAAAGCCCAGAATATTCCTTGCCAAAACTCTCCAAAATCAGTATGACGACGTTCATCTTGCGGAAGTCGCCGTGTGGGGTGGGGTGGTGGAGAGGGGTGTATATTTGCGACAGCTCGTCGGCGTCAAAATATTCTGGATTTGTGAACGAAATTTTGCCCATTGTGCGCAGTATGCAGTATGGCGTATTGAGCACGATGGCGGATTCGTTGCTTTTCTTGATGTATTCGTTGGCGTTGTTCATATTCATAGGGCGGTGGTCGTTGTCAATGAACAGACTGCCGCGCAGCCCCGCCATAAAGAAGTATATGCATATTAATGTAGCTGGCAATACTTTAAGCGTATATCTTTTGGCAGGGAAGTCGTCTGCGCTTACCTTGGGCGAGTAGTAGAATTTTACAAGTACGAATATCAATGCAGCCGCCGCGAGTGCGAGATACCAATAGTCAACAAGTCCGCCAAAAAAGATTGAGGCGAGGTTGCTTTCGTTCTTAAACTCGCTGAAGAATGAGAAGTTGGTTCTCCTGCCGTTGAAACTGAAATACGCCGCGTCGAAGATGTTGGCAAAGATGCCTATCGAAACTGGAATCAGAAAAAAATATTTGGCGACGCGCCTGTATGTGGCGTTGAGCGCAAATCTGAACGGCATTATCATCATAAAAAACGATACCGCTGTCAGGTAGAATATTGCCGCAAAGTCATATTTGGTGCCGCCTTTGAAGAGCGTCAGGTAGTGCGACGGCTCTATGTCGCCGTAGATGTTGCCATTGGCGAGTATGAAAATTGTCCTGCAAATCATAAATAGCGCAAACGTAATCAGGTAGTTGACAGCGTATTGCGCGATTGGGTGCTTTATCAAGTTTTTTAATGTCATTTCAATGAAATTTTGCCGCAAAATTATTGAAAAAATCGTTTGCTTCCAAATGTCTTTTTTCTCTGCAACAATCTGCTTATATATTGATTTTATGACTATTTAAGGCACGTTTTTTGTGGTTAATTTACTTTGAATAATTAGCAGCAGAACCAATGAAACGCTTTATTTATATATTAATCATCGGACTTGTCATCGCCCTGTGCAGCTACGGCAGCAGTGAGGACGTATCCAAGAAGGTCAATGACGCCATCAGCCTCGGGCAGAGCGGCGGCATTGCTGAGTACCTTGCGCCCGAGGTATCGTTTGTGATGTATGGCAGCCAGTCCACTTGCACGAAAGGCGAGGTGGAGCAGGTTTTGCGCGAATTTTTCAAGCAAAACAAGCCTTCGCAGTTCCTTGTGACTGCTGACAACGGCTTTTTTTCGGGAAAGTTGACTACCGCCGAAGGTAAGTCTTATAAAGTGGAATATATGCTCAAGAGTATTGATAATAAGGAAGTTATAACAGGTTTTTATGTAAATTGAAATATTGGGATTCTTATAATTCGATAGCACCGGGACATTAAAATTGATGTTCCGGTTTTTTTATTTGACAATTTGTGTTATATTTGCATCTTGATTGTAAAAAACATTAACACCGAAAACATTATGGAAAATCTCGAATATCTCGTGGACGACCTTATCAAAATCGCCATTGCTGAAGACCTCGGCGACGGCGACCACACGTCGCTCTCCACAATACCCGCCGACGAACAGGGTGCGGCACAGCTTATCATCAAGCAAGATGGCATCTTGGCTGGCATTTGGGTAGCCCTCAAAGTGTTCAACGCCGTGGATCCCGCGCTCCAGGTGGAATTGAAGCTCAAGGATGGCGCACAGGTCAAGAAGGGCGACATTGCATTCATTGTCCGTGGCAGGGTAATCTCTATCTTGCAGGCGGAGAGGCTCGTGCTCAACTTTATGCAGCGTCTTAGCGGCGTTGCCACGCAGACCCACATCTACGCTTCTAAAATTGCCGACCTCCACACCAAGGTGCTTGACACGCGCAAGACCACGCCGGGCATGCGTCTCCTCGAAAAACAAGCCGTGAAGATTGGCGGCGGAGTCAACCACCGCATCGGCCTTTTTGATATGATTCTCATCAAGGACAATCACGTGGATTTTGCTGGCGGCATCGCCAATGCTATCAAGGCGGCTCAAGAATATTGCAAGGCTAAGGGCAAGAATCTCGACATTGAGATAGAGACCCGCAACCTCGACGAAATCCGTCAGGCGATGGCTGTGGGCGGCATCAGGAGGATTATGCTCGACAATTTTGACCTTGAGAAAACCCGCAAGGCTGTGGAACTCATCGGCGGCAAGTACGAGACCGAATCGTCGGGCGGCATCACCCTCGACACCCTCCGCGACTATGCCCTGACCGGCGTCGATTACATTTCCGTGGGCGCATTGACCCACCAAATCAAGAGCCTCGATATGAGTTTGAAGGCCATTGAAGCGTAAATTCGCGTGTGGTCTAACTTTTTTTAACAGTAATTATTGTTCAAAAAAGGCTCTTTTTGCATCTATTAGCACAAAAGGCATACAAAAAAGCCTTCACGAGACGTTTTATTATAATTGCAACTTTTTGTAGAACAAACTAATGCATGGAGGAAATTGAAATGAAAACATTGATAAACACATTGACGGGTCTTGCGGCTCTCGCAGTGATGTCCGTCGGCCTCGGCTCCTGCACCATCTTGCTCGCTCCCACGCCGTCGAGTGTATATATCGACGATGTGTATGGCATGAGGCCCGCCGCTCAGGTGGTGACAGTGCAGCGCACCACCCCCAGCAACGCTGACAATTCGCAGGGATATGCTGACAATTCGCAGGGATACAGCGACACCGACGTGTCGTCTTACGACAGCAATGCCGAATCCTACACCGACAATGGCAGCGTTGAAGACATCATCGTGGACGACAGCTACACGGCGCGTATCTACAGATTCCACCGTCCCTCGTACTGCCGCAGCTACTATGACGTAGCCATCGTCGATCCTTGGTACAGCGATTGGTATTGGAGCTTCGGCTACCACTACAACTCGCCCTACTGGTCGTTCAGCTACGGCATGCCTTACCACTATTCCTACTGGGGCACACCTTATTATGGATACTCTTGGTGGGGATACCATCACCGCTATTATTCGCCGTGCTATTACAGCGATTATTACTACAATCCTTACCGTTACCACCACGGGTACAGCCACAATTATCATTACAGCGATTTCAATCGCAGCTATGCCCGCACCTACGACCGCATCAACCACAACAACGTGCCTTATTCCTACGGACACAGGCAGGGCAACACAGGCAGCTACAGCAGCCGCACTTACTCCCACAATTCCAACAATGGAGCAAGCAGCCGTTCCGGCAGCGTAAGCAACAATGGTCAGAGCAAGACTCAAGGCAGCACGGCAGGCACTTCGAGCAGCCGCTCCGGCAACCATCGGACTGGCAGCTACTCTTCGTCGGGTCGTTCTTCTTCTTCGAGCAGCAACAACAATGCAAGTTCGTACTCCAACGGCTCGTCGTCGCACAGGAGCGGAAGCTATTCGAGCAGCAATTCTTCTACATCCAAGAGCAGCAGCAACACTTCGTCGTCTTCCTCTTCGCGCAGCGGCAGCAGCAACAACTCTCGTAGCAGCAGTTCGTCGTCCTATTCGTCCACTCCGTCGCATAGCAGCGGCAGCAGCTCTTCTTCTCGCAGCGGCAGCGGCTCATCCTCTCGCAGTGGCAGCTATTCGTCGGGCAGCAGCACTTCCAAGTCGTCGTCGAGCAGCAGCTCGTCTTATTCGAGTGGCAGCAGGAGCGGAAGCAGTTCGTCGGGACGTTCGTCGAGCGGCAGCTATTCCTCGGGTTCGTCGAGCAGGGGCAGCAGTTCGTCTTCGAGCAGCGGTAGCAGGGGCGGCAGTTCGTCTTCGAGCAGCCGTGGCGGACATCGATAAAATATAAACAAACCAAAGTATCTAAAGAACATGAAAAAGTATATCATTGCGTTAGGTGTTGCGGCACTTGCTACGGCGGCTAACGCGCAGAACGAATACGACGCGCTGAGGTTTTCGCAGACATTTCAGCAAGGCACGGCGCGGTCGGCGGCGATGGGTGGCGCGTTTGGCGCACTCGGTGGCGATATTTCAGTGACCGCCATCAACCCAGCCGGCATGAGCATCTATCGTGGTGCGGATATTTGCCTTACCCCGATGGTCTACAACAATACTGTCAAGTCCACCATCAATGGTCGCGATGACGAGGACAGCAAGTTTGGAATGAAGTTTGCGAGCATTGGCATCGTGATGGGCAACGACCGTGGCAAGACCACCGGCTTCACCAACTTCGCTTGGGGCATCACTTACAATAGGCTCAATGATTTCAGCAGCAACGAAAGGTTGGGAGCGTTCAACAATTCGAGTTCGATGCTCGACCGTTGGAAGGATATGGGTAGTCAGGAGATTTGGAGCGACTACACCAATGAATTAGGGTATAAGTCCGGCCTTCTTGATAGACGAGATGACAACCTTGTGTCTGTACATGACAAGGACTATCACTCTGACTATTCAGGTGGTTATGGCGAGTATCAGAGCCGCTCTGTAACGCAGAAAGGAGGTGTCGGCACTTGGGACTTTGCGATTTCAGGTGCTTACAATGACATGTTTTTCTTCGGTGCATCGCTTGGCGTGCAGTCTATTAATTACAAATATACTTCACGCTACCATGAGGATGACAAGGATAATCTCTTGCCATACGAGTATTGGGATTATGCTGAAAAACTTAAAATTAACGGCGGCGGCATCAACCTCAAGCTCGGTCTTGTTGTTAAGCCTATCAACTTCCTTCGTTTTGGTGCAGCATTCCATACTCCTACGGTTTATAATCTGACTGATAAGTATTACACTAATCTCAAAAGGGTGTTTGATCCTGATGTTTGTGATGATTTGCGTGTGCTTTATAATCAAAATCCAAGTGATGCAATTAATCCTGACGAATTAGAATTCATTTCGCCAAACGACACTTACGAGTATGACCTCGTAACACCTATGAAAGGCATCCTCTCTGCGGCGTTCATCGTTCCTGGATATGGTCTTGTAAGTTTCGACTATGAGAGTGTCAACTACACCAAGGCAAAATTCCAGAATGACGACTTCGATGATGACGATTTCACAGTGCAGAACGATGCCATCAAGGAAAAGTTCCAGAAGACCAACAACTTCCGTGTAGGTTTGGAGGGATTGGCAGGACCGGTTTCGATTCGTGCAGGATACGCTTTGTACGGCAATCCTTACAAGTTTGTCTCCGGCAACAAGCAGCGTCAGATTCTCTCGTTTGGTCTTGGATTGAAGGGTACGGAAGATTTTTACATCGACCTCACCGCCACTTACCACATCTATCAGACCGACGCAGTATTGTACGAGTGGGCAGACAGAAACCAGATGTATAATTACGACAACCGCTATTTGAATGTCTTGCTCACATTCGGCGTAAGGCTGTAAGAGTATTAATTGAGGATAATCCTGCAAGATATGAACAGGACTGAAATAGTAGATAAGATTAGCAAAACTATTCACCGTGAAGAGCCTTCGTCCATAGCGATTCTCTATGGATCGGAGGCTCGTGGTGATGCACGCAGCGATAGTGATATAGATGTTTTGATATTGCTCGACGGCGACAAGCGTGATTTGAAACGCGAGGACAACCTTTCCGGCGAGCTCTACAAAATTGAACTTGACAGCGGTGTCATCATCAGTCCTATGATACTTCTCCGCAAGCAATGGGAAGAACGCCCTTTCAAGACGCCATTTTACATTAACGTGATTAATGAAGGGATTAGAATATGAAAGAAACGCTTGATGAACAAAGCCGTGCAGAGCTGGTGAAGTATCGCATAAGTCGTGCTGATGAAGCTATACAAGAGGCTCAGCTTATGGCAAATGATTGTCATTATAATGCGGCTGTCAATAGGTTGTATTATGCGTGTTTCTATGCGGTGCAGGCATTGCTTGTAAAACATGGAATTTTGTCCTCGACTCATGCTGGTGTCAAGACAATGTTGAGTTTGCATTTTGTCTCCAAAGAAGTGATAGATGTAGAATATGGCAAGACGTTCAGCCGCTTGTTTGAAATCAGACATAGTGGGGATTATGATGATTTTGTATATTGTGACAAGGAGATGATTGATGAATATACTCCCAAAGCAGAGGCTTTTGTCAGTAAAATCAAAGAATTGTTGTATTAAAATCATCAAATTCCTCAAAAAAATTGTTAGCCAAATCTTTTTTTAAAAAAAGGTTTGGCTTTTTTTGTTTATTTGCTTGAATTGATGTAATTTTATACCGCTAAAATAGGCACAAAGATTGCATAAAAAGTAAGAAAAAATACTTGCAAAATGAAACTAAAATTACAGTCAAAACTACTGATATACATACTTTCGGTTGCGTTTGTGGTATTTCTGCTGTCGATGGGCTACATCAACTACAGGTCGAGCAGCGTCACCGAGAGGTCGCTTACGCGAGCTCTCCTCGAGACTCAGAAAAGCTCCGCTCTCAAAATAAAGACCGCGCTCGACTGCGATGTCAGCGCGCTCAAGTCGCTTGCCGCGTCCATTGCGGGTACCGACGAGCTTGGCGACGAGCAGATGCTCCGCGTCTATAAGACGGCGGTGGGCAGGTTTCTCGACGACAATCCCAATTTCGCTTCATTGAGCATATCTTGGGAGTTGGGCATCATCAATCCTGCGTGGACCAAGGCGTATGGACGCCGCGTTTATAAGTTTGAGAGGGGCGACGGCGGTCTCAGGGTCGTGGTGGCTAATCTCAATGTGGAAGGCGACGATTTTGCCAGCGACTATTACCGCGTGAAGGTGAACGGCCGCGACATGATAACGGGCATTGTGAGCAACGACACCGAAAATCCCAACGTGCGCCCGATATACAAATCAACAATTTTGATACCTGTATTCGACGCCGAAAATACATTCTGCGCCCTTGTGAGCGCGGATTTGGAGATGGACGTATTCCACCAATCGGTCAAAAATGCCGCTGGTTACGAGAGTTTTGCGTCTTTCCTCATCACCAATGAGGGACATTTTGCGGGCATTTCCAATAGTGGCGACCAGGCCGACCGCAGCGACATTTTGCGTATGATTTCGCGTTCGTTCTACGACATTCGCACCAAGATAGATTCGTCGGGCTTTGCCAACTATCCTGTGATAGATTCCACAGGGCGCGAGCTGAGGGTGTGCGGTGTAAGCATCGACGACAATATCTTCGATTCGAGCTGGATGCTTATTACAGCAATTCCCGAAGTGCTCATCAGCCGTCAGCATACATCGCAGTCATTGGCGACTCTGTTTGTCATATTGGCGGGCATCATCATAATAGGCCTTGTATTCTTCCATCAGACTTCCAACCTCTCGAGGTTTCTCGACAAGTCGGGGCGCGTGCTCGGTCTATTGGCGCAAGGCAAAATCAAGGAAGCCGACGATATGGAGACGGAGGACACTGTGGAGCTTGATTCCATCTCCACCTCGCTCAATAGTCTAAAAAAAGGTCTCGACCATGCTGTGGATTTCGCCGAGGAAATTGGACGTGGCAACCTTACGTCCACATTCTCCGCGCTTAGCGACAAGGACGAGCTTGGCATTTCGCTCCTCTCTATGCGCGACAGCCTCGTCAAAGCCAACAAGGAGGCCAATGAACGCCGTGAACTCGACCGCAAGCAAAACTGGATTACGGAAGGTACGGCTAAGTTTGGCGACATCCTCCGCGAGTACAACAACGATATGTACGACTTCTCTTTCAACATCATCAGCAACCTTGTCAAGTACGTTGGTGCCAATCAGGGCGGTCTTTTCGTTATCAACGACGACAATAAGGACGACATCTACTTCGAGCTTGCCGCCGGATACGCATACGACATTCGCAAGATATTGAAAAAGACTGTCAAGCCGGGCGTAGGGCTTGTGGGACGCTGCATCCTCGAATCGGAGAGCATCTACATCAGCAACCTCCCTGAAGACTACATCAACATCACCTCGGGTCTCGGCGAAAAGAGTCCGCAGCGTTTGCTAATTGTCCCCTTCAAATTCAACAACCAGATATACGCCGTGGCGGAGATAGCTTCGTTCAACGAGATTGAGCCTTACAAGCAGCAATTTGTGGAGGAAGTCGGCAACAGTATCGCGTCCACCATTGCTACTGTGAAAATCAACATCCGCACCAACAAGCTGCTTCAGGAACTCAAGGTGCAGGCAGAGGAGCTCTCGTCGCAGGAAGAGGAGATGCGCCAGAATATGGAGGTGATGAAATCTTCGCAGGAGGAGATGTCGCACAAGGTGGACGAATGGGGACAGACCGTAGAATCTCTCAATCAGCTCATAATGCTTGTGGAGTACGCATCCAACGGCAAGTGCCTGAACATCAACAACAAGGTGCTCGACTTTTTCAAGAAGGAAAAGCCTCTGGTGCTCAATGGTGTCACCCCGTTGTACGAGACCATCCACACGAGCGAACGAACCGAAACGGACGAATTTTGGTTGCAAATCAGGCTCGGCAGGCAGAAGGTGGTCTCCAAGACTGTCGCCGTCGATGGCATCCACTACAACATCATCGAGACTTACAACCCCGTGCAAAATTATTACGGAAAGATATACAAGGCGATATGCCTTATAGAAGTAAAGGACGAAGGCGTGCTCAAGCAAGAAGAAAGTGCCGGACCCAACAATAATTCCGATGGCGAATGGTTTTAGGTAAAGAGCAGGAGGTCAACGGCAATTCATATCGCAACCGCCTTGTAATCAGCGAGGAACAAATCGAAAAAAATCGCGAGGAATACAAGCGTCATTTTTCGTTGCCTTATATGGAGGCTTTTTGCCGGCACGTGCTCAATCATATCAGCGACGTCTGGTACAGGCCGAGGTTTGTTGGTTTTGACCATCTGCCGCCGCGCAACAATCCAGCCGCCCCGCTCATTTTTGCCACCAACCATTCTGGAATGGCTTTCCCTTGGGACGCCATTGTGTTTATATCGCAGATTGCCGCCCGTGAATTGCCAATGCAGGACGGCATCCGGGCATTGATTTCCCCAATGCTCACCAAATATCCTTATATGTGTCCCTTCCTGATTGACGACCTGTGGTTTAAGGCGGGATGCATCAATGCCACTCTGCTCAACTTCGAGACTGCGATGAGCCTCAACGAGAGCAATGTGCTTATTTTTCCAGAAGGAATCGACGGCATCGGCAAGGGCTTCGATAAGAGGTATCAGTTGCAGCCGTTCAAGACATCGTTTCTCAGGATGAGCATCCGCTACAAGACCGACATTATTCCTTTTATGACCGTCAATGGCGAGTACAACAACCCCCTTGCATACAATTGGAAGCCGCTTACAAAGCTTGTTAGAAAATTTGGGATGCCGTTTTTCCCGTTGGGTGTGCTGGCGTTTTTGGCGGCATTTCAGCCGTGGATATTCTATATATCTCTGCCCTCGCGCCTTACTTTTGTCATCGGGGAGCCGATACACGTCTATGAAATGGTGGACAAGCCATACGAGCAGCTCACGCAGCAGGAATTGAAGGTGGTGGGCGAAAAAATCCGTCAGCAGTGGCAGCAGCAACTTCTCGACGCCAAAAAGACCTACGGCAAAAAGTATTACGACATTCGTTCGCTATTGAAGGCTATGTGGCGTCACAAAAGGTATTTCCTAAGGTATTTCCCACCGTTTTGGCCATTTGTGATGACGTATTTTGATGTGAATTATGATGCCAGTATCGGTGACGAGAGCCTCCGCATCACATTGCGCAAGTGCCTGAAAACCATCATTAAGCGTCCATGGGTATTGGCGATGTACCTGCCGATATTGGGCTGGGCGTTCATTGCGTTGAGGAGCTGGCGCAGGATGAATAAGAACAATGCCCAAGCTAAGAACACCCAAAAATAATCTCTCTCTTAATCTATCCTGACGCCCACCATTGTCATATCGTCCATCTGCAGCGAGCCGTCGCGCCATGCTTCGATGGTGGTCATAAGGTTTTCACCAATCTGTTTCATTGGCAGGTGAATGTTTTTCAGAAGGAAATCGTCAAGGCGCGGGCCTTTGAACTTTTCCATCCTTGGGCTCGGGCTGGTCTGATCCTTGATGCCGTCGCTCATAAAGAAAAGCGAGTCGCCTTTTTGGAGTTGTATCTCTTGGCTTGTAAAATCTTTTTCGCGGATGTAATTGCCGATGGGCTGGCGGTCGCCCTTTATCTTGATGCACTCGCCGTTGCGCACGAGTATCGCCATCTGGTATGCCGAGCCAAATCGCATGATGTTGGTCTTTGGGTCGATGACGCCTATTGACATATCCATACCGTCGTTGATGGCCATGCCGGAGTCGTCCACCTGCAATAGCATTGTCTTCACCATGATGCGCATGCGCGAGAGTATTATTGCGGGGTCAAATTCCTCGCCGGAATTGTCGATGTCGTTGAGAATATCCTTCAATGCACTCATGCCCATCATCGAGAGTAGCGAGCCAGGCACACCGTGTCCCGTGCAGTCGGCCTCCACAATAATCTTGTATCCACGGCGGGTCTCCACCCTGTACCAGTCGCCCGAAACGATGTCCCTCGGCTTGTAGAACACCATGCTGTCGGGGAATATTTCAGCTACGTCGGCTACCTCGCTTACAGCAGATTGCTGGATGCGACGGGCATAATTGAGCGATGCCGTGATTTTGCTGTTGGATTCGTCGAGGCTCTTTTCCTGTTCGTCGAGGCGGCGGTGGAGATTGCGTGTCTTGCGGTTATATACAATGAATATTATAAGTAATATTATAATTGTACTCAGCAATATGCCAAACGCCGTGTTGAGAGCCTGCTGAACGCGGTTTTCCTCGTCAAGTTTAGAAATTTCGGCGTCCTTCTTGGTCTTTTCGGCAGTTGCTTTGGCGGAGATAAGGTTTTGGTTGAGCGCGTCGCCGTATATCTCGTTGCCAAGATTGATTTTGCGTTCAAACCATTCTGCCGCCTTTACGTATTTTCGCTGGCGGTAATTAATCATGCCAATGGTGCCGTAGATGCGTTCCTTCTTCTGTTTGGCGTCAAGGGAGTCGGCTATTGCCAACGCCTTGCGGGCATAATAATCCGCGCTGTCGTACCTTGCACGGTTGAGCAGGATGTTTGCCATCGAATTATAGACATCCACAAACATCGGCCTATCTATCTGCGATGAGTCGCGGATGATGATTCTGTAATTGTCAATTGCAGAGAACGTGTCGCCGCTAAAGGTCTGAAGTTCAGCAAGAAGTCTCAATGTTGATAGTACCGAGCTCCTTGGCGCGTTAATCTCCTGGCGGAGTTTGAGGGCGAGGTTGAGCTCTGTGTATGCAGAATCGTATTTCGCCTTCATCGTGAGGATGCGTCCGTAATTGAGGTGATAATAGGCAAGAATTTCTTTCTTATTGATTTTGTCGAGGTCTCTGGCAATGTCGTCAACGTATGTGCGCGCCTTGTCAGGGTCGTTGAGGTTGATGTAGATGTTGGCAAGGTTGATATTGGAGTATGCGAGCTCCTCGGTGTTGGCATATTTGACCCTGATGCCGTGCGCCTCTTCGTAAAATTTGACCGCCTTGTCGTATTCGCCGAGATTTTTGCTGCAGATGCCCATCACACCGAATGACATAGCGCACTGTTCCGGCTGATTGTGTCCCTTCGCTATTTCTAATGCAATCTGAGCCAAATGTATCGCCTGATGAGGGTCGGAGTACCGGAGTTTCCATGCAACGTTGTTGTATAGTCTTGCCTGTGCTGTGTCGGCGGCTGTCATCGCCTCTTTGACAAGACTGTCGATGGCGGACGACGAGTTTTGCGCCGTCAGTGTGCTTGCTGCGGCGATTATCATTGTCAATATGAGTATCAGTCGTTTCATCGTGTTGCCTGTCAATGTGTTGCGTTGTTAAATTAATTGTCATTCCACCCTTATTCCAATCGCTGTGATGTCGTCACATTCCGATGACTGGCACCAGGCGTGGATTTCGTCGTGGAGCAGCGAGCCTATTTCCGTCATTGGTTTTTCGTTGTTTTCAATGAGGAATTGTTCGAGCCTTCCGCTGATGACCCTCTCGCCGTCGGGGTTTTTGAGGTCACGGATGCCGTTGTTCATTATATATAAGGTGTCGCCGCGTTGCAATTGCACATCCTGCTCCGTAAAATCGGTTTCCCTTATGAATTTGCCCACGCGCATAGAGTCGCCCTTGAGCTGAGTGACCACTCCGTCGCGTAATAGCAGTGCGGTCTGGGATGCCGCCGCAAAACTCAGACGCCGTGTCTGAGGGTCGATGACTGCAATCGATGCATCCATGCCACCGTCAAATTCCGTGTCGTCGTCGTTGCTATTGAACATCTTCTTGACCTGCTGTCGCATCTTGTCGAGCATTGAGGATGCTTTCATCGGTGCGTTGTCTTTGAGGAATGTGTTTACGGTATCCTTGAAGATGCTTATGCCCATCATTGTAAGCAGCGAGCCTGGTACGCCGGTGTCTGTGCAGTCGCCCTCGGCTATTATGATGTGGCCTTTGAGGGTCTCCACGCGGTACCAGTCGCCCGAAACTATTTCCTTGGGCATATAATACACCATACTGTCGGGGAATATGTTGGTGATGCTTTCTATGGTGCTGAGCGCGGATTTTTGGATGCGGCGGGCGTAGTTGATGGAGGACGTAATTTCGTAGTTGGCGGATTCGAGCTTAGCATTGCGCGCCTCTATCATCTTATTGAGCCTCTTCACTTTGCGGATGTTGATGATGATGAGCGTCACCGCCAATGCAGCCACCACCAATATTATGAGCGACATTACGTTGATGTGCCAGCGCCAGCGGTTTTCGTCGTTGAGGCTCGCAATTTCTGTCTGTCGCTTGTAGGCGTCCGCGCTGTACCTGATGTTGTACGATTGCTGTTCCACCTGTTTTTTGAGGAGGCTGTCGTAACATTCTATTTGTCGTATATAACAGTCGGACAACGATTTATAGTCTTTTTTAGCTTTGTAGATGTCCGTCATCAGGTCGTAGGCTTCAGTAATAGCCTTTTTGCTGCCGATGTTGCGGGCGTACTTGAGGCTTTCGTTTGCGTATTTGAGTGTGCTGTCGTATTGATGCTTTTTTCATAATAAATTTGGGCTACACGGTACGCCACCTCGCCAAGTATGTCGTAGTCGCTAATGTAGTCGGCTTGTTTGAGTGTTGCAATGTACTCATTTAGAGCGCGATCTGTCTGCCCGGCTTCGGCGTGGCAGTCGGCGAGGTATTTGCACGGTATGCACACCTGCTTGTTGAGTTTTTTGCATTTGGTGCGGATTTCGATTGACTTGTTGAAATTCTCCTCCGATTTTTTGTAGTCTTTCAGTCCGAGCCACACACGTCCGAGATTGAGATAGACGTATCCCAATATGCCTGAGTCGCCAAGTTGTTCGGCGATGGGCTTGGCTCTGAGGAGGTTTTCTTCAGCCTCTTTGAATTTCTCTCTGTAAATCAATAGGTTGCCGAGGTTGACGTAGCCATATCCGAGTTGGTCTTTGACGTCGTACATTTTGGCGTATTTGATGCCGAGGTCATAATATTTTTGAGCTTCGTCAAAGTTGTCGAGGTTTCTCTGGCAGACACCCAAATATGCGTGCGCCTTTACGAGCTGGAGTTTGTCTTGGGTTTCTGTCGCCTTTTCCAGAGCCTTCATACCGTATTGGATTGCGATTTCGGGGCTGATGTTGCGGAGTTTCCAGCAGACGTCGTTGTTGTATTGCGCGGCAAGCGAATCGGGGGCATTGAGCGCAAGCTTGATGA
Source organism: Bacteroidales bacterium (assembly GCA_017530465.1). Lineage (GTDB taxonomy): Bacteria > Bacteroidota > Bacteroidia > Bacteroidales > UBA3824 > UBA3824. The sequence continues at coordinate 726 of JAFXMJ010000027.1, read as the reverse complement.
GACTATCAACAACGGAGTTGATTTTATCCTGCGCACGACCCTCCAATGGCGTGATTGTCAGCACTATGGCAACCATCACCACATACAAAATCCTTAGTATATATGTCGCATACTGTAGCATTATAACCGCAAAATTAGCATTTTTTGCCAATTCCACAAAAACAAAAAGCAAAAATCCTGCAAAATATTTTGCACACCGCAGAAAAAAGTGTGGTTATATGAAAAAAAATGCGGCGATGGGGTTGCCATCGCCGCGAGTGGGGGAGAGGGGGATTGTGGATTATTTCACCACGCCTTTCTCCAAATATTCAGCCAAATTGGTGCGCATCACGGATGCAACGTGCTCTGCTGCAACTTTCTCCATATCGTGCTTTACCATAATGGCAATAAGTTGCTCGAAGGACGTCTTTTGAGGATTCCAGCCAAGTGTTGTCTTTGCCTTGATCGGGTCGCCAAGAAGGTTGACAACATCGGTCGGACGGTAGAAATCCTCGCTGACCTCCACCAATGTCTTTCCGACGAGATTTGCAGGTCCATTGATGCAAACGCCTTTTTCGTTGATGCCTTTGCCTTCAAATTTCAACTCGATGCCAGCTGCCTTGAATGCGTGGTAAGCAAATTCGCGTACTGAATGTTGAACGCCGGTTGCAATAACAAAATCCTCAGGTTTCTCCTGTTGGAGAATGAGCCACATACACTCCACATAATCCTTTGCGTAACCCCAGT